>DASWKP010000226.1:0-9079 GCA_036396575.1 Longimicrobiales bacterium
AGAACATGCCCGGGATGCCCGCCCCCCGGATGGCGTCGACGACGCATTGGTGGACTACGATGGCGTTCACGGATTCGGCAAGGCGGAACATGAGGAGGCCGTTCGCCTTGGTGGCATCCACGGACAGCGAGTCGAAGAATGTGGCCGCCATGCCCAGATCCAGGCCGGGCGCGCGCTCCGAGTGCTCCTCGTCCACCGCGGAGGCGATGCCCACGATGTTGACGGCCTTGTAGTTGGCGTGCTCGGCGCCCGACCACGGCTCGACCAGGATCGCGTCGAAGGTCTGGAGGTTGTCGACGCCCGCGGCCTCGAGTGCTTCCCGGAGGTCGTCGCGAATCAGGGGAATGGAGGCCTCATACCACGCCTTGAGGTTGCCGGGGTAGCTTTCGCTCAGCGTGAAAATCGCTGAGCCATCAAGAGGCTCGACCGGCGTCCCCCTCATCCAGGGCGATTCGGGATGATCCGGCCAGGATTGCAGCATCGTTCCCGGCAGCGTACCCGGGCACTTCATCACGTAGAACGGCTCACGGACATCACTCATTTGGCTTGTGCTTCTTGGCTGGGGACCCGGATGCGTATTTCGCGACCCTGTCGTCACCCCAGCGGAAACCGAAGTAGGCGTCCGACGTGTACCAGGACGGCGGCTCGTCGCTCGCCTCCGTGAAGGGACCCAACTTTGCCTTGAGCCACTCGGAGATACCGTAGAGGTACCCCTTCAGAAAGTATGGCGGCGGGATCTTCTTATCGCCCCCCTTCTGGCACTCCTCGCATATTGCCTGATGCGCCTCGATGGCCACGAAGAGCTTGTCCAGGGCCGAACGGATGTTTTCGTTGTAGGTCGTATGGGCATCGTGGAATTGGCCCTTCGACTTCTCCATGGCCGCCTCCATGTACTCGACCTGCCAATCCGGCGGGAGGTCACTCCAGGATTTGCCCTTGTCCGGACTCGCGTGGGTCTTGTCCTTCTTCTTGCGGATGGCGTAGTTGCCGGGCAGCCACACCCCATTGTGGGCTCCGTTGACGTTGTAGCCGATGTTGTCTTCCATGGTGAACTGGACACCGCCGGCCGTCACCTTTCCACTTTCCACCATGTACGTCTTGTAGAGCTTGCTGGGCGTAAGCGAGCCGTTACCGGGAATGAGGTGGTGGGCCGCCTGGATGAACGGGTACCAGCCGGCGGAGTAGCCCCCCGCAGCATCGACGGAGACCTGGAGCTTACCGTCGGGCTTGGAGTCCTCCCGGAGACTCTTCTGGCCCTCGCCCTCCTCGGGCGCGGGCGCATTCCACGTGCCCTTCGATCCGTTCAGCCCTTTGGAGAGATTCTGGCCCAGCTTGCCCCCGTTATTCTCCTGGGCTTCGGCAACCGGCTCCGTGGACGCGTCGTCGTCCTTGATGTCCTCCCCATCCTCCTCGACGGAGTCCGCCTTCTCCTCCTTGAACGGGCACTCGATGTTACTGTCCAGGATGAACGCAATGGTGACCAACTCCCCAAGATCCGTCACGGGCGCCCCCTCACATGCAGATGTTCTTCTTGTTGTGCCACAGCATGTCCCCCATGCGGCACACGTTCTTGCCCTCGAACTTCACGTCGAAGGAGAAGAGCAAGAACTCGCACTCGCCCATGTTGATCCCGGACACGACCCCCCCGGCGGTGCCGGCCTCGTCTCCCATTGAGCGCATGTACTTGGCGCCCTTGACCATGGGCATCTGCCCGTCCGTCTTGACCTTGGTCGGCCCGCTCACCGCGTCCGACGACTTGCCGATGTTCGGATAGGGGATGGGGATGGGCCCCGCGGGAGGGGCGGGCGTCTTGCAGACGTCCGGGAAGGCCATGCTCATGCCCATGCTCCCCTTGTGGACGATGCCCCGCATGTTGCAGAAGGTCGTGGACGGCACGGTACTCCCGGGTTCAGGTGGCGGTAAGGGAGAGCGCCACGCGCTCGGGCCCGTCGGACGACGCGGTGACGAGGATGGGAGCGGGGCGTCGCCCGGCGGCGATCCCCTGGGCGCCCAGCCCCACCAGGAGGGGCCCGGCGGCCGCCCCGGCATCTCCGTAGCAGTCCGCCGGATGCACCAACTCGTGGCCCTCGGCCAGCAGGGCCGCGCTCCGCACGGCGGCGACGCCCCATTCCTTTGACCAATAACGCTCGCCGTTCATGGAGGAAAGGACTTGCTGGAATGGCTCCCCTCCCTCCCTCGAGCGGCCCAGGTCGGCGAGCGCGGTGGCCAGCCCGCTCCCCAGGAAGGGCGCTTCCGAGGTGATGGTGGCTTCCTCCGTGCCCTCGACGGCGGCTTCGACCCGGGCCAGGGGCGTGAGTCCAGGGGGCACGTCTCTCTCGGCCGCCAGGAGCACGAAGCCCGCCCCCTCCCCCGGTGTGAAGGCGTCCAGGTTGTCGTCGGTGCGGGCCCGACCGTCCCGGTCCAGGTGCCCCAGGAGCCACGGGTCCCGGTACGTGTCCACGCCCCCCACCATCAGCAGCCCGCCCCGCTCGGCGAACAGGCGGCCCGCCCGGCCCACCATGGCCAGTCCCGTGGCCCGGCCCCCGGGCACCACGCGGATCGCTCCGGCGAGGTCAGGCCGCCCCGCCTGGATGGCGATCCATCCTCCGACGTGGTCGACGGCCAGATCCCGGGTCGTGGGCGCTTCGGGGACCACGAGGATGATCCGAGGGGGCGCCGGCCCTTCGGGCACGGCTTCGATGCACTCGAGCAGCGCCCCCACAGCCAGCCGCACCAGGCGGCGCTCCCGCACGGTGAGCCCCGCTCCCACCAGCTCCTCGTGGAGGGGGGGCAGGCCCTCCGAGGGGATCTCCCCCAGGACGAAAGGACGGAAGCGCCGGTCGCAGAGGGAAGACTCGGTCAGCCGGGTGAGGGTCGAAGCCACCGAGGCCGCCGTCTCCTTGGAGCTGAGGCCCACGGACGTGCGCATCCCCGTGGCGACCACCAGGGCGGTCTCGTTCACGACTCGCCCCCGGCGCCCACCCGCTCCACCACGACCTCCTTCAGCCGCAACGTGTCCTTGTCCGTCGCGAGGCCAGCCCGCCACACCAGGCACACCCGCTCCTCCTCGGGCTCGATGAGGACCGTGTCCAGTCGCGCTGGCTTCTCCTCATCACCTCCGGCGGCGCGGAAGGTGACCGACAGCTCCCACGTGGGAATCTGGAAGGTGTCCCGGCCCCGGCGGCTGGCGCCGATGAGGTCCACCCACTCGCCGGGCCCGACGTGCGTCGCCAGGATCTGGTCCGGAGAGGCCTGGTGCAGGAAGCGCGGGTCGAAGTCCAGGGGCAGGTAGGGCGCCCGCTCGGCCTGCCAGCGCTCGTCATACGTCCCCGCCCAGGATCGACGGGGCTCCCAGGAGGGGGCCACCGCCCCGACGCCGGCGGGCGGCGGGCGGTCCTGCCAGGACAGGAGGGGCGCGCTGGGGTTCTCCAGGTTGGGGAGGGGATAGCCGTCCAACGGGCGGGCGCTGTCCCGGGCCCGGACGCCGATGCCCACGGGATTCCGGAGCTCGGCGTCCACGGCGGAGCCCGTGTCGTCGACCCCGCCGAAGGCCCGCTCCCACACCAGGGGCATGAACTCGAAGGGGTCGGGCTCCGTGGGTTGCCCGTCAGAGCGCCACACCCGGTTGCCCCAGGCCCTCACCGCCTTCTGCACCGTTCCGGCGGCGAGCTGCACGTCCACGTAGCGGGCCCGGCCACGCTCGGGCCAGGCGTTGCCCACCACCAGGAGGTCCGCGCCGGGCTTGGGCAGCCCCACGTCCGCCGGGAGGGCGATGCCGCTCTGCCCCGGCTCGCCCGTCCACTCGTCCTCGGTGCGGATGGGCACCTGCTCCTCCAGGAGCTCCAGGGAGCGCGCGAGTCGGAAGCTACCCTTGATGATGGCGTAGACGGACTCGACGCCGTCGGGGTCCGGCGCGACGAAGAGCAGGCCTTCCAGGCCCGTGTCATTGGAGAGTTGTAGCATGGCCGGGTCCGGTCAGTTCTGCTTGACCTGGCTTCCCTTCATCGTGAGGGCGGCGCTCGCCTTCACGTCGATCTTTCCGGAACCCTGGACCTTGATGTCCTTCCCCTTGATGAGGATCGTGCCGTCCTTCTTCAGCGTGATGGATGCCTGTCCGGTCTTGATGAGGATCTGGTCTCCGGCGGTGACCGTGAGCTTCTTGCTGACGTCCAGGACGTCGTCCTTGCCGATTGAGACCTTGCGGCCCTTCGCCACCGTGAGCTTCTCGTCCCCGCCCACCGTGTGCTCACGGTTCTTGTCCACGGACACGTCCTCGTCCTTGGACACGTTCTCGGAGCGCTTCCCCTTGACCGTGAGCTGCTCGTCGCCCTCGACGGTCTCGCTACGGTTGCCTTTGACCGAGATCGTCTCGTTGCGCCCCACGGACTCGGTCCGGTCCTGACCGATGTCGATCCGCTCGTCCCGCCCCACCGACTCGGTGCGGTCGTTCTCCACGACGACATTCTTGTCCTTCTCGGCGTGGATGTAGAGCTCCTCCGACCCGATGCGGTCCTCGAAGCGGATCTCGTTGAAGTTGGCGGTCGAGCCCTCCCTGGAGGACCGGGACTTGACCCCGCTCTGGGTCTTGCTGGCCGGCAGAGCGTAGGGCGGGACCTGCTCCGCGTTGTAGACCGCCCCCGTGACGAGAGGTCGGTCAGGGTCGCCCTCCAGGAAGGAGACCACGACCTCCTGGCCGATGCGGGGGATCTGGATGAAGCCCCAGCGCTTGCCCGCCCACGTGGAGGAGATCCGAATCCAGCACGAGGAGTGCTCGTCCTTCTTGCCCTCGCGGTCCCAGTGGAACTGGACCTTCACCCGGGCATGCTTGTCCACCAGGATCTCCTCTCCCGCGGGGCCCACGACCACGGCGGTCTGATGGCCGTGCACGGTGGGCTTGGAGGTGCGGCGGGGAGGGCGGTAGGCCGTGTCCTTCGGGACGGCCACGAAGTGGTTCTCGTAGTCGATCTCGGCGTCCGCCCACGATCGGTAGTCCCCCGCCTTCGCCACATGGGAGATCTCCAGGAGGATCCAGGTGGCGTTGACGTCGCCCCGGTAATGCTCCGCGACCGAGAAGAGGTGCCCCGTGACCATGGCGCGGCAGGTGGACGTTCCGCCCAGGGTCTCCTTGAGGGCCGTGTGCTCCTCGAGGCGGACCCGGGCGAGCCTCTCGCCGGGGCCCAGGGCCGAGTACTTGCCGGGGTAGTCGTAGAGCTCCTCGTCCTCTTCGGCCTCGGCGGAGCTCTCCAGGTTCAGGCTGGGCTGGAGGTAGTCGTAGTCCGTGAGCGTCACCTTGCCCAGAGGAACCTCGTGCTGGTAGCGGACCGTCAGGACCACGTCCTCGTCCGGCAGCGGCTCGGGGGCCATGCGGCCCGACGTGGGCCCGATGACGTTGGGCAGGGCCCCCGTGTGGTCCGCGAGCACCATCTCGTGCTTGGCCGAGGTGTGCGCGAAGTAGTAGAAGATCCCCTCTTCCTCCAGGAGCCGGGAAACGAAGTCGAGGGAAGACTCCCGGTACTGAACGCAATACTCGAGCTTGTCGTAGGTGCCCACCAGGTCCCAGCGGAAGTCCGTGTACCCGTTGTCCCCGAAGATCTTCTCGACGATCTCCTTGACCGACATCTCCTGGAAGATGCGGATGTCCCGCCCCCGGGACAGGAACCAGAACCAGGGCACGATCTCGGCCTCGTAGGCCACCAGGTCGTCCGCCCGATCGAGCTGGACGAAGCGCCGCGCCAGGCCGTGGATGTAGCGCGTGGTCCCGTCATGGCAGTCGACCTCGAGGACGACCGGCGTGCGCAGGATGCCGCTGGCGCCCAGGTCCGGGCTCTCCGACAGGAGCTGGAGGCGGAAGTTGAAGGGACGCGACACTCCCTCCTCGCCCTCGAAGCCGTGCAACAACAGCACGTCGGGTCCAAGGGCGGTCCGGACCCGCATGGGTCGGCCTTGCTGCGTATAGGTGGGCATCTTCCGGGGGGCATTGGAAATCCAACCGTGGCCGCACGCCCGCGCGGGCTGTCAGCCGATCTTGAAAGGTGGGACGGGGCTTGGAGGGTTGGCAAGGCGACGGCCAATGCCGTCCGTCGCGCGGCGCGGCCGCGGGACCTGCCCGGGTGGGGCGGCGCGCGGCCCCCGCCTCACGAGGTCTCCAGCTTCCTCCTCACCTCGCGCTCCAGGTAGTCACCCAGGTCGTCCATGACCTCCAGCGCCAGGTCCACGGCAAAGCCGCTGCCTTCGCCCGGGGCCAGATCGTCGAGGTAGACGGCCACGGACAGCGCCACGGCTCGCTCGGGGTCCAGGAGCGCGGCCGGCGGCACCTCGAGGATGCCGCGGCGGAGGCCGGGGTCCAGGGAGCACGCGCTCACCCAGTCGTCCACAGCGGCGGCCCGGTCCCGGCCCTGGTCCGCGGGCGCGGCCAGAAGGCCCAGGATCAGCACGCCACCCTGGCGGTCCACGCGCCGGTCGACCAGCTCCCGGAAGCCCAGCCGTCCGTCGGCGGTGAAGTAGAGGGGGTGGGCGGGCAGTCGGCCCTCGCCCCCGGCCCGGAAACGCGCCGGGCTCCGCTCCATGGGCTGGAGCACGTCCTCCACCAGCCACCGCCAGGTGCCGCTCCCCAGGGTCCGTCGGATTTCGTCCTCCAGGCCCGGCCGGAAGCGGAAGCGCCCTCCATCCCAGGACACGTCTCCATCCGCGTGAAGGCGCTGGACCAGGCGCTGCTGGGCGCTGGTCACGAATTTCTCCACCGCGGGGGTGCCGGTCTTGGCGAAGACCCACACGTCGTAGCCGCCCCGCTCGCCCACGTCGCGGAGGCGGGCCCGGATCCGGCCCACCGCCGGGTTGAGGCGCCCCGCGGTCCCGCCCGGGCGAGCCGCCAACTCCATGGCGTGGAGGACCCGGCGGCGCACGCCGTCCCGAAGGGCGGACTCGGCGAGGAAAGGGACTGTGTCGTCCGCCGCCACGCCGCTCGGCGCGCGGCCTGGCATGCCCACGCTGTCCGCCAGCAGACCCCGCACCCCCCGGCCGCTCATGAGGCGCGCGGTGGCCTCGGCGAGCTCGAAGTTGGACCAGCGGGAGTTCTCTCCCCCCAGCACCAGGTTCACCCAGTCCGTGCGGAGCTCCTCCACCGTGTTCAGCGCCAGGTTCGTAGCCTGGGGAGACACGGCCGAGAAGCGCAGGGCGGTCTGGACCAGGTGGGCGGTGTCGCCCGCGGCCGCCAGCTCCTCCAGGACGGTCCTCCAGGCGTCCACGCGGTATCGTCCCAGACGGTACTGCTCGCCCAGAGCGGGCGCCCGGCCGCCCGCGGCGAACGTGGGGGACGGGTCACGGTACACGGCCACGTTGGTCAGCCCGGACAACGCGGGCCCGGGAGCGAACTTGGCGTCCACGAGCTGGAGGTCGCCGCAGCGCCCCCCCACCACCTCCATCCCCGGGGCGAGGACGGTGGACACCACCGCGTCGCACAGCCGGACGCGTCCCACGCCCACCGTGTCCGCGCCGGTGGCCGTGGCGCCTCCGGTGGTGCCCTCCGCCACCCGCACCCTCAAGGCGTTGGGCAGGCAACGGGCGAAGGCCTGGGCGCTCAGCGGACCCCGACACGCGGTGCCGACTTCTTCCGAGCCGAGCGCCAGGGCCGCCGAGGCCAGCTCCACCACGTACCGGTTGCACGAGAGCTGGAGGAAGGCCTCCAGCCCCGTCCAGCCTTCGGAGCCGTGGCCGTCGCTGTACGGCGCGGGCAGGGGGCAGCCGAGGACCGACTCCGCCTCCCCGGCCGGGTGAGCCGGAATCTCCAGGTCGAGGAAGTTGGGATAGGTGGTGGCCACCGCCGCGGTCCAGAACGGCTTGGCCGCCGAGCCCACGGGATGGGGCGTCAGGTTCTGGTTGCGGAGGAATCGCTCCCGGGTCCGGGTCGACAGAGGCTCGTAGGGCGCCAGCTCGTCCACGCCCGGGCAGCTCGGCACGGCCCGCACGGCGCCGGTGAAGCCGTCCATGACGACGAGCGACGTGGAGCGGGGACGGCTGGGATGGGAGCGCTCCCGGCACCAGGACGTCACGCTCGCGTCCAGTGCGTCCGTGAGGCCCCGGTCCAGGGTGAGGCGCACGTCCGCGCCCACCACACTCCCCTCCCCCGCTCCGGGGATGGACTGCAGGGCGAGGTCCATGGCCTGGGCGAACGGCTGGAGCAGAGGCTGAAGGCGGCGGGCCGGATAGAGCCGGTCCACCCGGTCGTTCCTCATGCGCACGAAGGAAGCCGTGCGAGCCCGCTCGCCGGTCTCCGCCAGGTACGTATGGGCTCCGTTCTCGTCGGCGAGCTGGACCCAGTCGCCGGATTCCACCCGCACCACCCGTCCCGGCGGAGCCCGGAAGCCGTTCAGGCGCAGGACGTTCTCCGAGCCCACGTCCCGCCGGTCCGCCACCACCGGGTCGCCGCCCACGAAGTAGGCGTCCGCCAGGACCTCGGCGCCCAGCGTCGGCGTCAGGAAGCGGAGGAGCGAAGTGTAGACGCGCGCGCCCTCGTCGTCGGGGCGCACCCTCTCGGAGCCCGCCGCGGCATCCCCCCGATCCACGGGGTGGCGGATTTCCAGCTCCTGCCCGGCCCCCCCTTCCAGAGTGGCCGTGGCCCCCTGGTACGTGAACTGCGCGTCTCCCCTCCAGCGGGGAAGGCGGTTGTAGGGGAGGTCGATGCGGTGGTAGAAGGGATCCACCCCCACGATGCGGCACCCCTCCACCAGGAAGGGCGAGCGGGTGGCGTCCGGGCTCGTGTTGAACGTGCGCACGTCGGCGCGCAGGTAGCTGGCGCTGAAGAAAGCCTCCTGGGGGCTGTCCGGCGGGAAGACGGCCACGATCGAGTCCTGGTCCGAACAGATGAGCTCGAGGTGCCCCTGGCGGATGAGAGTATCCGCCTGCGCCACGAAGCCCTCGGGCGCCCAGAAGCCGGCGGGAGACGAGCCGAGGCTGGCCAGGCCCAGCAGGCCCAGGAGCCCGGCCGTGAGGACGAGGGTGGTTCTCAGTGAGCTCATGATCCTGCCCCCTCCGCATCCGATGGGTGCCACCAGATGGGCTCCGCCCGCTCGATGTCGCTGCC
>DASWKP010000227.1:0-3371 GCA_036396575.1 Longimicrobiales bacterium
TCAGTAGGTTTCGTGCTTGTGGGGGCCCATCGCGACGGTGACCCACAGCCACAGACGGGCCTCGTCGTCGGGCTGGAACGAGCGTCCCAGGACGTCGTACTCCACGCGCACGCGGACCCACTCGCTCTGCCACCACGTCAGGGTCGGCGAGACGATCCATGCGGTCTGGTCGAGCTCGGCCGGGTTCTCCACGCGATCGAAGCGGCCGCCGAGCAGCCAACGATCGCTGACGCGGACCTCGATGGCCGACCAGAGCCCCACGGCGTTGCCGGTGCCGGGCTCGAGCTCCTCGAGCTCCTCCTCCTCGTGCTCTTCTTCCTCGTCGTGCCCCACCAGCCCGTCGAGCACCATCACCCCTCCCCGAAGGGTCACGCCCCGGTAGCGGGCGCGCTCCGGTGGTCGCCAGGTAAAGGCGGCTTCGGCACCGAACAGGTTCCGGTCGAAGAAGTGCTCCTCGTCCTCATAGCTGCCGTTGACCCACGACAGGCCCAGATCCAGGTCCGTGGCCTCGGAGAACTGCCAGAAGGCGTTGACGTGCCCCAGGACGTTCGGGCGGGTGGACTCGCCGAAGAGGGCCTCGTTCGAGCTGCGCGTGACCTCCACGGTGGCTTCATACGCGCCGCTGCCTCCGAACGGGGCCAGCCAGGTGGCCGACGCGCCGGCCTGGGCGAGGGCTTCCTCGCCCAGGAACGCGAGGTGGGGCAGGGAGCGGCTCTGAAAGGGCAGGGCGTGGGCGTGCCATCGGTTCAGGGCGCCGAAGCGCTGGAAGAACTGCCCGAGCTTCAAGGACACGCCGCCGGGGAGCCCCACCCACTCCAGGTATCCCTCCTCCACGGCGAGGCCTCCGCCGTGGGCGTCCTCTTCCGCCTCGCCGTCGTGGCCGTGGCCTTCCCCGAAGGGGATGGTCTCGGGGCCCGCCGAGTGGTGGCTCACGAAGACCTTGGCCCGCGAGTATGGGTCCAGGGCGCCCTGAAACGAGAATTCGAATTCCCGGGGGATGAAGTTGTCCTCGCGCGGGTCGTCCGGGTTCAGATGCCCGAACCAGTCGATCGAGACGCTGATCTCGGGGTTGAGCGCCTGCAGGGCTCGCTGGCGCCCGGCGAACCGCGTGTCGTCGGGCTCGGCCTCGGGCTCTGCGCGGCCGGCCCGGGCCGCGGCGGCCGCCGCGGCGCGCAGATCGGCCAGCGCGTCGGCGGCCTCGACCTCCTGGCCAGAGTCCTGGAGACGCCGGATGATGGCCTCCAGGCTGTCGATCCTGGTCCGCAGACGCGCCAACTCCGCGCGGATGGAATCGGGCGGCTCCTGAGCCAGCGACGGAGCCGGGTCCGCCCAGACCAGGGCTCCCAGCACGGCCACCAGCCAGGGCCGAATCGAGTGATTGACGTCCAGTACCACCACACCCTCCTCCCCCGGTCCGGGGAGCGCGGATCCACGATTGGGTCTCGCCCGGCTGGGAGCCATTCATGGCGCGCCGGGCGATGAGCGGAATCGGGTCAGGCGAGGGTGTGGGGGGGCGCTCGGGAACGGTTGTCGAAGGACTTCGCCGTTTCCGGCAGGAGCTGACGGAGCCGCGGTGCCCGGGTGGACACGAGGTGGGAGGCGGGCGTCGGTGTCGCCATCGCCGCGGGCAGCGACAGGTTGGCTCCCGCCTGGGCGCAGATCGTGTGGTCGTGGCCGCGAACGCACGTGCCCGTGTGGTGCTCGCTCTCGATCACCGCGCCGGAGTCCGCCTGGGGGCGGTCCAGCAACGGGACGGCCACGCTCAGGAACGTCAGGAGCGTGGCCGTGAGAGGCGCCACGAAGCGCCGGGTTCGCCGTGCCACAGTGGTGTTCAAGGTTTCGCAGGGTAGGGGGGTGTGGGACGGGCTGTCAACGGCTCGCCCGCCGGCACCCAGAATCCTACACGGTGTCCGGCGTGGAAGTTGCAGCGCTCGGCGGCCTTACCCTATATTCCGTTGCGTGCTGGAGGGCTCGTTATTGAGCCAACGCATTCGAAGCACGGGATCGCTGCCTGCGATCGACGTCACGCCTCAGAGCAGGACGGCGGAAGTCGTGGGGAGGTCACCGGTTCTTTCGCCCGGGCTTCAATAAAACCCCTTCAGTACGTTTTTTTTCTTGAGGCCGGCGCCTTCATCGAAGGCGCCGGCCTTTTTTCACCCCGGATCGCGGGTCCCCGGGATCCGGAGCCGCGCGGCGCCACCCACGTTCGGTGGGTACCCGACGCGGGGTCTCGGGCTCTTCTTCAGCGACCTGCCAGCACGTCCAGCGCACGCGCGCCCAGGCGCAGCGCCTCCACGAGGCGGTCCTGGCGCGCGGACCGTACGGCGGCCTGGTGCAGCTCGGTGGCCGCCACCAGCCGGCGCCGGAGAGGCGCCGGATCCACGTCGGTGCCCTCCAGGCGATGGATGCGACGCTCCAGCGTCACCAGGCCGTTGGCGCCCGACTCCAGAACCCGTCCCAGCACCTGGGGTCCCAGGACCCTGAGGACCACCCGGGCCGTCGCGGTCTCCAGTTCATTCACTGCCTGACGGTATGCGTCGTCGTCGTCGGATTGGCGCGCGCGGGCCACCCTCTCCTGGAGCGCCTGGAGGTCCTGGCGGATGGCCCTTGCCGCCTCGGCCCCCTGTTCCATGGCGACCCGGCTCAGGGCGTGCCCCAGGAGCGCGTAGAGCGTCCCGGGCTGGTCGGTGGGTCCGTCGAGGCGGCTCAGCACGTCGGCGGCGGCCGACGCGGCCACGAGCGCCTGGTCAGCCCGATCGGCGCCCAGGGACCGGTTGAGGAGCCCGCGGGCACGCTCCAGCAGCGCCCGGACCTCGGGAGCCGCCCGCTCGCCGAGCGACGCGGTGACTTCCCGGATGCGCCCCCGCACGAAGGAGCGGAGCCGCTCAACCGGCGCGGTCCCCAGGATGTCCACCACGATGGCCGCCGCTTCCAGGTGGGCCGCATCGGCGGCGGCGCGGTACGCGTCCTCGTCCCCGGCCTCCCGCGCCTGGCGCGCTTCCGCGTGGAGCTCCCGAAGGCGCGCCGTGGCCTTCTCCACGGCGTCGCGCCCCTCGCGGTTGCCCAGGGTGGCCAGGGCCTCCCGCAGCAACCGTTCCAGGTGCCCGGGCACGTCGTGGTCAGCCGACGAGCTTTCCGTAGACGGGAGGGCCACGTCCAGGAGGAGGGCATCGAGCTGGGTCTCCTCCTCTGCCGGCGCCGAGGGGCTTTCCGTGCACGCGGCTACCGTCAGGGCGGCGATCAGCGCGATGCCGGGCCCACGTTGGTTTCGGGTTAGCATGGTGTCCTCCTGCCCGGCGTTCTACCAGGCGATTCCGTAGTCCTCGCCGTGGTGGCTCGATCCTCCCCAGAAGCTCCCGTGCTCCCAGTCG
>DASWKP010000228.1:0-7425 GCA_036396575.1 Longimicrobiales bacterium
CGCCGGACGTCCTCCTCCACCGTGGCCATCCCCACGGACGCCCGCACGGCGCCCACCGGGACGCCGTCCAGGCACCGGGACAGTCCCTCCGGGGTGAACGGGCCCGTCCGGAACGCTTCGTAACACGCCGCCAACGACGCGCCGGGGAGGCCGAAGGCGGCCTCCGACGCGCCCGGGTTGCAGAAGCACCCTCCGCGAACCGCGACGCCCGCCTCATCCGCCCGACGCACGACCCGCGCGAACGGGACGGCGGTGCCGTCGCGCGCGAGGACGCTGAAGGCCACCGTGCCTCCCCGGTCGCGCGTGTCCGAGGGCCCGTGCAACCGGACCATGGGCCCGCCGGCCTCGTGCCGGAGGCCGCTCAGTCCCTGGAGAAGGCCGGCGACCAGCGTCTTCACGCGGCGGTCCAGGCGTTCCAGGCCCACCGTATCCAGGAAGTCATACCCGGCCTCCAGCGCGCTCACGCCCAGGAACGGCGGCGTGCCGTCCTCGAAGGCCTCTGGCCCGTCGAGGAGCCGGTGCAGGTCCTGGCTCACCGAAGCGAAGGCCACCGTCCCTCCCGCGAAACCGGGGCGACGAAGCTCCTCCAGGGCCTGCCGGCGAGCTACCAGGGCGCCCACGCCCGTCGGATACCCGAAGATCTTGTAGAACGAGAGCGCCACGAAGTCGGCGGGGACGTCTCCCAGGTCCAATCGGCACGTGGGGACGAAGGCCGCGGCGTCCAGCAGAACCCTGTAGCCCGCTTCGCGCGCCCGGTCCACCAACCCCAGGGGATGGCGCACGCCGGAGAAGTTGGACTGGGCCGGAAACGACAGGAGGCTTGGGCTCCCGGGATCGGCGACTGGCAGGCGGGCGCCTGGATCGTCCAGGCGCAGCTCGCCGTCCAGGGGCAGAACGTGGATCCGCGCTCCCTTCGCCCGGGCCATCTCGCGAATGCCCAGAACCGAGTTGTGGTTGTCCGCCGACAGGACGAGGTGGGAGCCGGAGACGAAAGGAAAAGCCTCTCCCACCAGGCGGAGGGCCGCCGTGGCGTTGGTCGTGAAGCAGACCACGTGCTCGTCGGTGTCCCCCCCCAGCGACTCCAGCACGCGCCGCCGGGCCCTCTCGAGGATGGCCGTGGAAGCCCGGGACGGCAGGCTCTCCGAGTGGGGGTTTCCCAGCACCGCGCCCCGGAGAAGCTCCACGTGCCGCTCCACTTGCGTGGCGCCGTAGAGACCGGCACCCGTGAAGTCCAGGTACGCCGTGCCGCGGGCGTCCAGGCGCGCGAACTCCCGGTCGCGGAGGCTCCGGAAGAAGACCCGGTCAGCGCGGTGCGTGACCGTCACCACCCGCACCCCTTCCGGCGGGCGTCCTTGATCGCCGCCGCCACTGCCGAGTCGGGCGAGTCCCCCGCGCCGAAAGGGAGGCCGGTGACCGAGCCCCGCGTGGGGTTCCCGCCGAAGTACCGGGACAGCTCGGCGATCTCGGGCCACGCCTCCCTCTCCGACGGGGTCGCGTCTTCGGGCAGGACCGGCGCCATGACGCTCTGGAGCCAGCCACCCACGCCACCTCGCAGCACCCGCGCGCGGTCGTACCCCATGCCCTGGAGCGCCCGCCAGGCGCGTTCCGCCGCCTCATCCCCGGCGGCGTACACCACGACCGTGGTCCCGTCCGGGAAGCTCGCGCCTGAAAGCTTCTCCAGCGGGATGCGCCGGGCGCGGGGGAGGTGGAAGTCGTCGAAGGCCTCCTGGCTTCGGAGATCCACCACGGCCACGTCCGTCGAGCGGTCCCGCAACTGGCGGGCGAGCTCGCGTGGCGTCATCGCGTCCCCACCCGTTTCGACCATAAGCGCCAGGCGCGCCACGTCGAGGTGACCCTCGCCTCCGGGCACGGGACTCCCGACCAGGAGCGCGCCGAACGAGAGCACGACCGCCGCGGCGACCAGGAGGCGGGGAGCGGTCACGGCTTCGCCTCCAGGCGCTCGGCCAGAGCGAAGCCGGCCAGCGCGACACACGTCACGCCGAACACCACCGCCCCCACCGGGAGCCCCGTCCACGCGGGCAACGTCAACGCTCCCGCGAACGTGCTGTCCATGAAGGCCGCCAGGGCCGGGTACATCTCGTCGAAGGCCAGGACGCCCAGGAGCATCCCGGCGATGAGCGCCAGCCCGTCCAGGCGTCCCGACGAAGCCGCCACGCACGACGTCCCCGGGCAGAGGCCCCCGAGGACCAGGCCCACGCCGAAGACCAACCCCCCCGCGAGCTGAGGCAGGACGTAGGTTCTGGGCACGTAGACCAGATAGGGGTCGACGAGGCCGGCCCGGCTCAGCCAGAAGAGGCCCAGCATGGCCGTCACGACGGCGGTGAACAGAACCTTGAAGACCGCGAAGTCCGTGCCGTAGAACTGCCCGACGAGCTTGCGGGCGCTGCCCAGGCCGCCCCTCTCGAGAAACCAGCCGAAGGCCGTGCCCAGGAGGAGGGCCACGACCAGGCTCGCTTCGTGGCCAAAGGCGCCGGTCTCGTACAGCGGCGCGGGCGGCACGCCCGCGGCCACCTGGAGGACCGCGGCGGGCGCGCTGGCGGCCATCGCCGCGCTCACGACCACTGCCTCCGGAAGAGGGGCGCGGCCGCGTAGCCCGCGCCGAACGCCGCCAGGATGAAGAGCCAGCTCCCCGCGCTCAGGAGCGCGCCCCCGGTGAGCGCCTGACCGCTCGTGCATCCCCGGGCCACCTTGGCTCCCAGCCCCATGAGGGCGCCGCCGCCCAGGGCGTTCAGGAGCCGGCGGCGGTCCGTGATCCCCTCGCCCCGCTCCACCATGACGCGGAAGCGACCCGCCACCAACGCCGAGAGCAGGCCGCCCAGGGTGACCCCCAGGAGCTCGAAGACGACCCAGTCCTTCAGGGGATGGACGGTGCCGTCTCCGAGGTAGCCGGCGTACGCCGGGTTGGCGGCGGCCCGTTCCGGCGCCACGGCGGCCACTCCGGTCGCGACCACCGAGGAGTATCCCCCGGAGGCTCCGAGGCCGCGCCCCATGACCACGAAGGCCAACAGAAGCACCATGCCCACTCCGAACCCCGCCAGGTAAGGGCTGCCGTAGGGCCGCGCGCCCGCCGCCGCGCTCATTACCCCGGGCCCCCCGGGCCGGCCTCGACCGGCAGGTCCAAAAGGGCCCACTCGTTCATCGATCCGTCGTAGAGCCGCACCTCGTGGCCCAGGACCCGGGCCGCCAGAAGCACGCCGGTGGCGTACTGCCCGATGTGGCAGTAGGCGACGACCACGTCCCCCTCCTCCACGCCGGCCGCCGCGAAGAGGGCGCGAAGCTCCTCCCGGCTCTTGATGTAGGCCGCCCCCTGGGCGTCCTCCTCATTCCACAGCGTGGCCCAGTGCAGGTTCCGGGCGCCGGCGATGTGACCCTCCTTGCCGCGGTCCGCCCGCACACCGTCGTAGTGGGCCCCGGCCCGGGCGTCCAGCAGGGCGAAGCCGTCACGGAGGGCGTTGCCCTCCAGCACCCACTCGGTCCGCACGACGCGCTCGGCCGGTGAGCCCCGTAGCGTTCCCGGCCGCGCCTGGGGGACCTCGGCGGTCACGGGATGGCCCGCTGCCTTCCAGGCCTCCAGGCCCCCGTCCAGGAAGTGGCTGCGCCCTCCCAGGCCCGCGGCGTCCAGGGTGAACATGACCCTGGCCGACCCGGTGATTCTCGCGCTGGCGGGCACCACGACGATTCTCGAGTCATCGGAGATGCCCAGGCCTTCCAGGGTGCCCCGCAGAACGTCCCACTCGGGCAGCTCGAGGGCGAGATGCTCGTCGTGTGGTCCGTCGGCGGGCATGGGCCGTTCCAGGTCCGCGAGGGTAACGAAGCGCGAACCCGCGATGTGTTCGCTCCGGTACTGCTCCTCGGGGCCCACCTGAAGGATCACCAGGCCCGGATCCTCCAGGTGGGACGCCAGCCACTCCACGTCCACCAGGACAGACTGAGGCCCCTGCGCCTGCTGGGCACGGGCCTCGCCGAAGGCCCCGGCCACGGCCACCGCAGCGATTCCAGCCAGGACCATCTCGCGTCGATTCGTCATCGTCATTCTCCGTTGCGTGGTCAGGGTTCGGGAAGGCGAGCTCGGCCGATTCAGGCCGAGCGAAGCGTGTCCACCACGTCCGCCCGGGACGCCTTGCGGGCGGGCAGATAGCAGGCGATCAGGGCAACCCCCAGAAAGAGCGCGGCGACGCCGAGGTAGGTCGCGGGGTCGCGGGCGCGGACGCCCCACAGCAGACCGGACATGGCCGTTCCCATGGCGCCGGCCAGGACGAGGCCCACCGCGAGCCCCAGGCCCACCAGGGCGAGCCCCTCGCGGATCACCAGCGTGCGGACCACGGACTCCCTTGCCCCCATCGCGCGGCGGATGCCCATCTCCCGCTGGCGGGCGCTCGCGGCCAGGGTCAGGACGCCGAATACGCCGGCAAGGGACAGGCCGACGGCCACGGCGGCGAACACGAGCAGCAGCACGGCCGTGAGGCGCCGGGGCGCCACGTGGTCCGCGCGGAGCCCCGCCAGCGTGCGCAGGTCGTCCACGGGAACGTCGGGGTCCAGGGAGTGCACGACCTGAGCGATGACGGGCACAACCTCGTCGGTGGACCCGTCCACCCGAAGGACGACGCTGGACCCGCCCCAATCCAACTGGAGCCCGGCCCGATAGACCTCCAAGGCCACGTCGGCCTCGGGGCCGTGATGGCGGAGGTCGTCCACCACACCCACCACCGTCATGGGCGGATTGCACGAGTCCGGGAAGCACTGGACCATCCGGCGCCCCACCGCGCTCTCTCCGGGAAACACCTCCTCGGCGAAGCGGCGGTTGACCACCGCGACGAAGGGCGCGTTCAGGCTGTCGGCCGTGGTGAATCCCCGTCCCTCGATGACTCGCACGCCCATGACCCGGAAGTAGTCGGCGCCCACCGTGCGGTGCTCCGCCTCCGCGAGGAGCGCGTCGGAGCCGTCCTGGAAGAAGCGACTCCTGTGGTTCATCGGCTCTCCCAGGGGCACCGCCATGACCCGCGACACCGCCGCGACGCCCGGGACGCGGCTGAGACGCTCCTCGATCTCCAGGAAGAAGGCACTGCCCTGGTCCAGCGTCCGATAGCGGGGCCCCTCCAACGCGAGGCTGAACGCGATCACCTCCTCGGTGTCGAAACCGGGGTCGGTCCGCTGGAGGGCCCACACGCTGCGCAGCATGAGGCCGGCACCGGACAGGACCGCGAAGGCCACGGCCACCTGGACCACCACCAGCATGCTCTGGAGCCGGCGTCCGTGGCGGCCCGACGTGCTGCCCACCGAGTTGATGGTCGTGGCCATGGAACGGCGTTCGGCGGCGGCGGGCGCCGCGCCGAAGAGGAGTCCGGTGGCCACCGACACCACCAGCGTGAACAAGAGGACGGGGGCGTCCAGCGCCACCTCCGGCGCGCGGGGCGTGAAGCGTCGGGCGTAGGCGACCAGGAGGTCCATGCCACCGTAGGCCAGGACCAGGCCGACGGCTCCGCCGGCCAGGGCCAGGAGCACGTTCTCCGTGAGGAGCTGTCGCGCCAGGCGGCCTCGCCCCGCCCCGAGGGCCGAGCGCACGGTCAGCTCCGGACGGCGGCGGCCCGCCCGGGCCAGGGCGAGGCTGGCGGCGTTGGCGCAGGCGATGAGGAGGACGAAGCCCGCCACGCCCAGGAGGAGGATCAGGGGTGATCGCGCTCCCCGGACCAGCTCGTTTCGCACCAGTTCCAGGTCCGCGCCGTAGCCCTCCGCCGGGTACGCGTCCGGGTGCGCGGCGGCCAGGGCCATGCCGGTTCTCCGGACCTCCATCTCGGCCTCGGCGAAGGTGACCTCCGGCTTGAGCCGCCCGTAGACCGACATCAGGCGGCTCTGCCGGTCGGCGATGAACCCGGGGTCGGACCGATATGGGCAGATGGAGATCGGCATGTAGACGTCGTTCTCCGCCGGGAACTGGGGAAACGGCGGCAGGACGCCCACGATGGTGTGGGGTCGTCCGTTCATCGTGACCTGAGTGCCCACGATGCGGGGATCCCCCTTGAAGCGGGAGCGCCAGTAGCCGTCGCTCACCAGCAGCACCGGGGCCGCGCCCAGCTCGTCCTCGGCCCGCACGAAGTCCCGGCCCAGGGTCGGCTTCACCTGGAGGAGGTCGAAGAAGTTGTGGGACACGACGCCAACGC
Organism: Longimicrobiales bacterium; assembly: GCA_036396575.1. Classification (GTDB taxonomy): domain Bacteria; phylum Gemmatimonadota; class Gemmatimonadetes; order Longimicrobiales; family Gaopeijiaceae; genus DASWKP01. The sequence goes on from DASWKP010000228.1 coordinate 6,180, forward strand.
GGACCCGATCCGGCTCGCCCATGCCGGTCAGAACGAACGACATGCGATGGTACTCGGACACGTCGGTCAGCGCCTGCCGCGTCCCCTCCTCGAAGTCCAAAAGGTCGTGGACGCTGAAGTCGAGCGCCTCCGGCGGGGCACCCTGACCTCCCCCCCCGGCGTCGACCTGCCGCAGGTGGACGATGCTGCCGCCGGCCCCGAACGGGAGGGGCTTCACGAGGATGCCGTGGACCATGCTGTAGATCGCGGTGTTGGCACCGATGCCCAGACCGAGCGTCAGCACGACGACGAGCGTGAAGCCGGGAGCGCTCGCCAGAGTCCGGAGCGCGAACCGAAGATCCTGGAGCGCGTCGGACATGAGATTCGCCAGCCCACCCCTGGGAAAGCGCATCCGGGAGCGCAGGTTGACCCGGTAGCTTCGGCGGCTCATGCGCTCCCGGGCTCCGGACACCAGCGCGTCGGCCAGGGCGCCGAGCCAGAGGCGAGCGACGCTCACCGCCCCCTCGCTCGCCGCCGCGCGCGCGTGCAGCGCGAGGAAGGCGTCCAGCATCTCCTCTCCGTAGAGACGCCGGAACTCGGCCGGGTACAGCCTCAGCAGCGCCCCGTACAGGAGGCGCACGCGCTCACCACCCATCTTCGTCCTCGTCAGCCTTCAGACGCGTGCGGGAGCTCGTCCACGAGGTGTTCGCGGCGAGCCAGGTCCAGGAGGAGCGCCATGCGCTCCGACTCGGCGGCCACCACGCTCCGCCCGAAGGCGGTCACCCGGTAGTAACGGCGCCGGGCGTCGTCGTCCGCGTCGGGCCGGTCCGGCGACTCCTCGACCAGGCCGTCGTCGAGCATTCGGTTGATGGTGCTGTAGAGGGTGCCCGGCAGGATGCGGGCCCGGCCTGCCGTCTTGTCCTCGATGGCTCGCATGATCGCGTAGCCATGGAGCTGGTCCTGGCCCAGGGCCAGGAGGATGTGGAGCACCGGTGGGCTCAGCGGCAGCAGAGCGGAAGGGTCGGTACGCATGGACCTGAATCGCCGGATCGTGGGAGGGTTTTGCCTTCGGACATATTACATTTAACAAAACTATAATATTCCGCAAGGGATGTCGTCGGGCTCGCCGTCCGGTGACCCTGGTCCGTCAGGCCTCGTGGGCCATGTGCTGCCAGAACTGCGTGAGGTGGGTGGATAGGTCGGCCATGGCCTCCAGCGAGATCGCGTCGAGCTGGCGACCGAACCGCTCGCCCAGAAGGCCCCGGAT
>DASWKP010000229.1:0-2543 GCA_036396575.1 Longimicrobiales bacterium
CGGCCCGGGGAAATCCCCATAGCAGGGAACGGAGACCGTGTCGGCGTGGAGATCGACACCGAGGATGCGGACGCCGCGAGAGCGGCTCGGGTCCCGCTCCAGGAAGCCCTTGTCGGCCAGCGCCTGGAGGTGCTCGGAGACGGTCTTGGTGCTCTTGATGCCGAAGCGCTCCCCGATCTCCCGGATCGACGGCTGATAGGTGTTCGATCGGAGGTAGTGAACCATGTAATCCAGGATCTTCCGCTCGATGTCCGTCAATTGTGGGGGCATCCGGAAGTCTCCGCTCAAACCGCCGATTCGGGCCGATCAGCCTCCCCTTTTACGGCGGGGAGGAGCACCATGAGGTTCGAATTCGCGCAGGCCCACCCGAATCCCCAGGAGCCCGCGACAACGGATGGCTATCCTAATGTGCGCGTGGAACGGGTGTCAAGAAAGGATGCGGTGTTTTTCAACCCTCGCCCGCGAGGACCCTGAGCTGCTCGATGGCCCGGTCGATCCGGGCCAGCGAACGCTCCCTCCCCAGCAGGACCAGGACCTCGAAGATCCCCGGGCTCGCGCCCTGCCCCGTCAACGCCACCCGCAGGGGGTGGATGAGCTTGCCGGACCCCACCTTCAACTCTCCGGCGAGCCCTCGCAACGCCCGCTCGAGCGGCACCTCCTCCCAGCGAGCGTCCTCGAAGGCGCTTCGCAGGGCGTGGAGTTGTTGGAGGACCAGGTCGGGAGCCTTCGCCCAGTGCGCCCCCACGGCCAGGTTGTCGTAGTGCAGCTCGTCCTGGACGTACGAGATGCACATGCGGGCCACGTCGCCCACGGTCCTGGCCCTGCCCTGGTGGAGTTCCACGAGGTGCTGAAACCACACCTCCCTCTCCTCCATCTCCTCGCGGGACACCCCCATGCCCACCAGCCGGCCCATGACCAGCGGAGCCAGCTCCTCCACGGGCTTGCTCGCCAGGTGCCTTCCGTTGAGCCACTGGAGCTTGTCCAGGTCGAAGACCGCGCTCTTCCGGAGCACGCGCTCCATGGAGAAGGCCTCCACGAGCTCCGGGAGGGGCATGATCTCCCGGTCGTCGCCCGGGCTCCATCCGAGGAGGGCCAGGAAGTTGACCATGGCCTCGGGAAGGATGCCGGCATCCCGGTATGCCTGTAGCGCGGTGGCGGCGTGACGCTTGGACAGACGCTTGCCATCGCTGCCCAGGATCATGGGAACGTGGCCGAACACGGGGATGTCTCTCTCCAGCGCCTCGTAGAGAAGGACCTGCTTGGGCGTGTTGGAGAGGTGATCGTCCCCTCGGATCACGTGCGTGATGGCCATGGCGGAGTCGTCGGACACCACGGCCATGTTGTACGTGGGCGTCCCATCCGACCGGAGGATGACCAGGTCCTCCAGGTCCGAATTGTCGAATTCCATGTCCCCGTGGACCAGGTCGGTCCAGACGGTCTTCCCCTCGGGTACCCGGAAGCGAATGGCGAAGGGCTCCCCGGCCTCCGCCCGCCGGGCCGACTCGGCCTCCCCCATCCGGTCCGCCAGGGCCCGCGCCACCCGGCTCGTGTTCTCGTGCCCCAGATCCACCGCGTGCATGCGGAGCTCCTTGGGGTCGGTGAAGTCCCGGAAGGCCTTGCCCTCGTCCAGCAGCCAGCGGGCGTCGCTCGCGTGGCGCTTCTCGCTCTGGCTCTGGAAGAACGGTCCCTCGTCCAGGCTCAGGCCCAACCACTCGAGGCCGTCCAGGATGGCCCGGGTATGGGCTTCGTCGGAGCGCTCGCGATCCGTGTCCTCGACGCGGAGGACGAAGACGCCCCCCTCCTTCCTGGCCAGAAGCCAGTTGAAGAGTGCCGTCCGGGCTCCACCGACATGGAGCTCTCCGGTGGGCGAGGGAGCGAAGCGTACGCGCATGGCTCGTATCTCTCTTCTCTTTGAAACCCTGTTACGTCAATCCATCTCCAGCCGGCGAACCAGCATTCGACGAACGACCTCCGGATCGGCGGCGCCGCCGCTCTCCCGCATGACCTGCCCGATGAAAAAGCCGAGCAGGCCGGTCTTGCCACCCTTGAACGCCCGCGCTTCGTCCGGCGAGGCGTCCACGACCCTCGCCACGAGAGGCTCCAGGACCTCCGGGTCCGTGACCTTGTCCAGACCCCGAGCCCGAACCACCGCCTCGGGATCGGCCCCTTCCTCCACCATGGCCTGGAACACCGTCCGCGCCGCGGAGGTGGAGAGGCGGCCCTCGTCCACCAGGCGCACCAGACGCCCCAACGCGGCGCCGTCGAAGGGAAGCTGCCCGTCGCCGAGCGCCTTCATCTCCCTCATTACGTCGTTCACGACCCAGACCGCCACGGCCGCCGGCTCAGGATGGGCCTCCAGCGCGGCTTCGAACAGGTCCGACACTCGTGTGGAGCCCGTCAGCACGTCCGCGTCCTGAACGTCCAGGCCCAGCTCGTCCTGGTAGCGCCGGAACCGCGCCGCCAACTCCGGCGCCGCCCGCCGGGCCTCCGCGCGCTCTTCGCTGATCCGGTCCGAGGCCGAACTGGCCGCGGCCCCGGCCGTC
>DASWKP010000230.1:0-4951 GCA_036396575.1 Longimicrobiales bacterium
GTCCATGACGACGGCAACGTGGCGGCTTTCCGCTGGGAGGACGTGGCGAGGCCCCTGGGGCTCAGGTCGGACTGCATCGGAGAGACCAACCCGTAGTAGGCCGGGGCCATGTCGCCCCGACCACCCTCGCTCCGCCTACTCCGACGCCAGCGCCACGACCGGGTCCACTCGGGAGGCGCGGCCGGCGGGCACGTAGCACGCTGTGGCCGTGGCCAGTCCCAGAAGCGCGACCACGGACCCGTACACCCACGGGTCCCGGGACCCGACCTCGAAGAGGAGGGCCTCCAGGCGGCCAGCCAGCACCACGGCCACGATGACTCCCAGGATCATGCCCACCGCGCCCATGCGAAGTCCCTCCCGGAGGACCAGGCCCCTCACTTCCGTGGGCTCGGCGCCCAGCGCGAGGCGGACTCCCATCTCGCGGGTGCGTCGGGTCACCGAGTAGTTCATGACGCCGGCGATGCCCAGGAGCGCCAGGAGGAGGGCGGTGGCGCCGAACGCCACCATGAGGCCCGTGCGGAACCGGTTGGGTGCCAGGGTCTGGCGCAGGTAGCCGTCCAGAGTCTCGACCGTACCGATGGCGATGGACGGGTTCACTTCCGCCACCGCTGCCCGGATGGGCGCAACCAGGGCCCCGGGGTCCGACCCCCGTGCCAGGACGGTGAGCCCGCGCTGGATCCCGTTCCAACCGTCCTGGGGCGCGTGGAGGTAGAGCTGCGGCCGCGTGACCTCTCCGGGCCCGAAGTGGAGCATATTCCCCACGATGCCCACGACCTCGTGGACGTTGGTGTGCACGCGGAAGCGCTTGCCCAGGGGATCCACGCCGGGCCACAGGGCGTCGGCGAAGTTCTGGTCGATAAGGGCCACGTGGGGCCGGTCCGCGCGGTCCGTGGGCTCCAGCAGGCGGCCCCTCACCAGGGGCACGCCCAGGGTCGCCACCGCTCCCGGCAGCACCATGCGGGTCTCGGCGCACATGCCTTCGCCGGGGCCGGGGGGAGGCAGGTCCTCCCTCGCCACGCCGTCGCAGGAGTAGTCGCCGCCCAGGGGCACGTAGTCCATGGCCCCCGCCGACTCGACGCCGGGCACGGCGCGCACGGCCTCCATGACGGCGTCCCACTGGGCCTGCGCGGCATCGGGCGCCAGGTCCCACCAGGCTGAGCCGTGGAGCTGGACGGTGACCACGCCCTCGGCGCGCAAGCCCAGGTCCACACCCCCGAGCCGGTGGAACGACCGCACCATGAGGCCGGCACCGATGAGGAGCGACGTGGTCAGGGCCAGCTCGCCCACCACCAGGGCACGGCGGAGACGCTGGGTCCCCCGCCCATGGCTGTTGCCCCGGCCGCCGTCCCGCCCGGGCGAGGCGGCGCCCGCCCTCGCTGCGTGGAGCGCCGGACCGAGGCCGAACAGGAGCCCGGCGCCCACGGTGACCATCGCCGCGAAGGCCAGGATCCCGAGGTCCACGTCGCCGGTCACGGGGCGGGGCAGCCTCGACCCCACGCCCGCCGCGAGGCCCACGAGCCACCACGCCAGCCCCAGGCCCGCCGCTCCCCCCACCACCGACAGGACCGCGGCCTCCGCGAGGCTCCGGTTGAAGAGCCGCCACCCCGCCGCTCCCAGCGCCTTGTGAACGGCGAACTCCCGCTGGCGGTCCAGGGCCCTCCCCAGGAGGAGATTGGCCAGATTCGCGCAGGCGATGAGGAGCAGAATGCCCACGGAGGCCAGGAGCGTGACCAGGGTGGGCCGCGCCGGCCCGGCGATGCGGTCCCGGAGGGGCACCAGGCGCACGCTCCGGTTGCGGTTGGCCTCGGGGTAGGCCTCAGCGAGGCCGGCGAAGGCGGCGTCCAACTCGCTCCGAGCGGTCTCCAGGGAGACGTCGGCGCGTATCCGCCCGATCCCCATCCAGCTCCGCCCCGACCGGGGCCACTCCGAGGGGGGGCTGTCCACGGTGCGGAACACCTGGGGCTCCAGGCCGGGCCCGCCCATCATCCACGGGTCCTCGAAGGCCGCGCCCGTGATGCCCACGACCCGGTACGTTTCGCCGCTCAAGCGGAGTTCTCGGCCCACCACCGTGGGGTCGGCCCCGAAGCGGTCGCGCCAGAAGCCGTGGGCAAGCACCACCAGGGGCTCCCGGCCCGTGCCCTCCTCGTCGGACCGGAAGAAGCGGCCGAGGCCCGCATCCACACCCAGGACATCGAAGTAGTTGGCCGTGACGGTGGCCCCCCGGACCACGATGGAGCCCCCTTCGTCCTCCAGCGCCGGGCTCCACCAGCGCGTGACCCCGATGGCCTCGAAGCTCGTGGTGGCCTCCGCGAGGTCGGCGATGTTGGGATAGGTCACGTTCCCGGCGCCCCCGCCTCCCGCCGCGAAGTCCTGGACGGCCACCACCCGGTCCGGGTCGGGATAAGGAAACGGCCGTAGCAGCACGTCCCGAGCCACGGTGAACATGGCCGTGCTGGCTCCGATCCCCAGGGCCAGGGTGGGAACCACCACCAGCGTCAGCCCCGGCTTGCGAGCCAGCGTGCGCACGGCCACCGCCACGTCCTGACCGAATCCCGCCATCCGCCACCTCCCGTTCCCGTAGTGCAGTGCGTCGATGAGGCTTCCCGCCGCTCGGACCAGGATGTCCGCCCTGGCCCGGCGCGTGAGCGCGCCCCGGGTCTCGAGCTCCTCCCAGCGGGCGAGGATCTCCCCCTCCCACTCCCTGCGCCACCGCTCGCGGGCGCGCCGGTGCACGAGGCGCGCCGCCATCGCTACCACCAGAAGGGCCAGGAGCGGCCCCCTGCCCCGCTCCACGCTCAGACCTCCCGGATGGGGGGACTGGCCGCGAGGAATGCCTGAGCCCCCGCCAACTTCTCCCTCGCCGCGTCCAGGGCCGTGAGCCCCGCACCCGTCAGCTCGTAGAGCCGGCGCTGCGGGCGGCCGCCGCGATCCGCCGCGGGGGCGTCCTCCCACCGGCCCCGGAGCAGCCGCGCCTCCTCCAGGCGCCGGAGCGCGGGATAGACCGTGCCGCTGGCGAGGCCCGTCGCGTCCATGATGTCGAACCCATACCGGCGACCCGCCCCCACGGCGTGGAGGATGAGCGCCGTCACCTGGGTCATGCGCACCCGGTCCATTTCGGCCTCGATAGCTATCGTTGTCTTTACGTATCGTCTTCTATATAGCCACCCGAACGAATCGCGTCAAGGCGGCAAACCGCGCCCAGACGGGACCGCCACCGACCGTGTCCCGCCGGTGGGCGGAACCGGAAGGGACGGGCCGCCCGTCGCTTCCCGGCGGGATCCTCAGGACACGCGTGCCTGTACAGGGAAGACGGCCGGGCGCCGTCGCGCCCGGCGGTGAACGCTCCAGGAGACCCTCCCATGTTCCGACACCCTCGCCCCGTCGCCGCCATCCTCGCACTCACCGGCCTGCTCTTGGCCCGGGCGGCCCCCGCCGACGCAGGCCCCGCGGCGCCCATCTCGCCGGGGATCGCCTCCGGGCCCGCGAGCGCCCTCGCGCCTGAGGGCACCTTCGCGTTCGAGCACGTGTCCGTCATCCCCATGGACTCGGAGCGGGTGCTGCGGGATCAGACCGTGGTGGTACGGGACGGCGTCATCGTGGCGATGGGTCCCGCAGGAGAGGTCATCGTGCCCGCCGACGCCATCCGCATCGACGGACGAGACCGCTTCCTGATGCCGGGCCTGGCGGAGATGCACGCCCACGTGCCCCCGGTGAGCGCGACGACCTGGGAGTGGCCGTCGCGGGAGACCCTGGCGGACTACATGTTCCTCTACGTGGCCAACGGGGTGACCACGATCCGGGGCATGCTGGGCGCCCCGTATCAGCTCGCCTTCCGGGAGGAGCTGGAGCGCGGCGAAGTGACGGGGCCCACGTTCTACGTCGGGGCGCCGTCCATCAATGGCACCAGCGCGCCGACGCCGGAGCGCGCGGACTCCATGATCCGCATCCACGAGGCCATGGGGTACGACCTCCAGAAGATCCACCCGGGCGTGTCCATGGCCACGTGGGACCGGATGGTCCAGGCGGCGTCCGAGGTGGGCCTGACCTTCGGTGGCCACGTTCCGGCGGACGTGGGCCTCGAGCGCGCCCTGGCCACGGGCATGTCCACGGTGGACCATCTGGACGGCTACGTGGTGGCCGCGGCTTCGGCGGAGGTACGGGGCCGCATGGCCGCCGGTGAGAGCATCCCCCTCGGGGACGTGGTGGCGAGCGTCACGCCCGAGCGGATCCGGGAGCTTGCCCGCGCCACTGCCGAAGCCGGCGCGTGGAACATCCCCACCATGTACCTGTGGGAGAACCTCTACGGGGTGCCCGACGCGGAGGCGGTGCTGTCTCAGCCGGAGATGCGCTACGTCTCGCCCCAGCAACGGGAGTCGTGGCGGAACCAGGCCCGCAACCGCCCGGCGACGACGGCGGACCAGGCCGAGGCGCACAACGAGCTGCGTCGACGCATCCTCGCGGCTCTGGCAGACGAGGGGGCGGGACTCCTGATGGGCACCGACTCGCCCCAGATGTTCAACGTGCCCGGCTTCGCCCTACACCGCGAGATCGCGGTCATGGCCGCGGCCGGGCTCACCAACTTCCAGGTCCTGGAGAGCGGCACCCGGAACGTGGCGCGCTACGCCGCCGAGGAGCTGGGCCGCGACGGCAACTTCGGCACCGTGGCGGTGGGCAACCGGGCGGACCTCGTGCTCCTGGACGCCAACCCCCTGAACGACCTGGCCAACCTCGCGCTCCGCGCCGGCGTCATGGTCAAGGGCCGCTGGATGTCCGGGGACGAGATTCGCGAGGGGCTGGCGCGCCTGGCGCGGAAGCACGGGAGCGCGATGGATTGACCCCCGGAGCGTGACCTCACATCGGAAACGGGATGGTGGGCTCCTCCACCGCGAAAGCCCCGGGAAAGTCCGGGCTCTCGGCCTTCTGTTTGCCGCTCCACGCCTCGATGTCCACC
>DASWKP010000231.1:0-7758 GCA_036396575.1 Longimicrobiales bacterium
TGCGCTCCCCGCTGCCGGCCGCGGGGATGACCACGCCGACGCGCGAGCCCCGTTCGGGCGGCCCGCCCGGATCGCTCACGGGCCCCCGTAGCCGCTCTGCTGGGAGCCCCTGGAGGGGCCGTTCCCCGGCCACTTACCCCCCTCTTCACCCCTGGCCCTGGAGTCGAAGCGCGTGTACGCGCGTTGGAAGATGAGGGGCACCATCCCGGTCGGCCCGGTTCGCTGCTTGGCGATGATGAGCTCGGTCTGCCCCTCCCTCTCCCGCGCCTCGTCCAGCTTGCCCTGCTGCACGAGGTAGTAGTCCTCGCGGTAGAGGAACATCACCACGTCGGCGTCCTGCTCGATGGCGCCCGACTCCCTGAGGTCGGAGAGCTGGGGCCGGTTCCCGGTACGCTGTTCGGTGGCCCGCGAGAGCTGGGAGAGGGCGATCACCGGGACCTCCAGCTCCCGGGCGAGCGCCTTGAGCCCCCTGGAGATCTGGCTCACCTCCTGGACCCGGCTCTCCGCCTGCCCCGTGCTGGACATCAGCTGCATGTAGTCGATGATCAACATGCCCAGGTTGGTCTCGCTCTTCAGCCGTCGAGCCTTGGCTCGCATCTCCAGGAGGCCCGAGCCCGGCGAGTCGTCGATCCACAGGGGCGCCGTATTCAGGTGGCCAGCCGCCGCCGCGAGGCGTTGATACTCCTCGGAGGAGAGGCGCCCCCGCCGGAGCTTCTGGGCGTCGACGCGCCCCTCGGCGCACAGGAAGCGCTGGACGAGCTGCTCCTTGCTCATCTCCAGGGAGAAGATGGCCACCGTCACGCCGTGCTCGATGGCGGCCGTCTGGGCCGCGTTCATGACCCAGGAGGTCTTACCCATGGAGGGCCGGCCCGCCACGATGATCAGATCTCCCCTCTGGAATCCCGTCGTCATGTTGTCCAGGTCGCGGAAGCCGGTGGGGACCCCCGTTACGCCTCCCGGAGATTGCTGAAGCCGCTCGATGTGCTCGAACGTCGGCCACAGGATCTCCTTGATCCAGACGAAGCCCTCCCGGGCGTGGCTCTGGGCCACCTGGAAGATCCGCGACTCGGCCTGGTCGAGGATCTCGTCCACCTCCCGCTCCCCCTGCGCGTAGGCGTCGCGGATGATGTGGCTCGAAGCGTCGATGAGCCGGCGGAGGAGGGCCTTCTCCCGGACGATACGCGCGTGGTACTCGATGTTGGCCGCGGTGGGAACGGCGTCCACCAGCTCGGCGATGTACTCGAGGCCCCCGGAGGAGTCGAGCTCGTCCGTCTTGCGGAGCTCCTCGGCCACCGTGATGACGTCGATGACGTCGCCTCGCTCGAAGAGGCGTTGCATCCCCCGGAAGAGGCGCCGGTGGCTCTCCCGGAAGAACATGGAGTCGTTGACGACCTCGATGGCCCGTGCCACCGCGTCCCGGTCGATGAGCATGCCTCCCAGGACCGAAATCTCCGCCTCGGCCGAGAACGGTGGTCTGCGGTCGTAGCCCGGAGCGGCGGAGACGTCGGAAACGGGGAGGGGCTCTGCTGGCGTCAAGAAAGGTCCCGCTGAGGTCGCTGGCTCGGGTGTGGGCGAGGAGTCCTGGAGCGGTGCGTCACCCGCCATCCAGTACGGTCCGCAGGAGCTGGAGATCGTCCCACGTGGCACGGGTCCAGCCCCGGTTCCTGAGGAGCGCCGCCGGATGGTACGTCACCACGACGGGCACTCCCTGGTAACTGTACAGCGACCCCCGGAGCTTGCCCAGGGCGGACTGGGAGGACGTGAGCCACTGGGCGGCGAACGTCCCCACGGCGAGGATGGCTTCCGGCCGGACCGCGTCGATCTGGCGCTTCAGGAACGGGGCGCACCGCTCGATCTCGTCGGGCTGTGGGTTCCGGTTACCGGGTGGCCGGCACTTGAGGACGTTACAGATGTAGACGCTGTCCTTCCGGGACAGGTCGATGGCGGCCAGCATGAGATCCAGGAGCTTGCCCGCCTGCCCTACGAAGGGCAGTCCGGTCCGGTCCTCGTTGGCTCCAGGCGCCTCCCCCACCACCATGAGGCGCCCCTGGGGGCTGCCGTCGCAGAAGACGACCTGGGTCCTGCCCTGGTGAAGACGGCACGCTACGCAGGACAGGGCCTCGGTCCGGAGTTCCTCGTACCCGCCTGGCCCCTCGGATGCCGGGCGCGGGCGGGGAGGCCGGCCGGCCGGCACGGATGCCGACTCCACGCGCGTGGACGCATCGCGGAGGCGGGCCATGACCTCGGTCCGGGTCATTCCCTCCAGGAAGAGGGTGGGAGCACCCAGCTCGGCCTGTTGGCGCAGAAGGCGGGCCAGCCGGTCCCGGGCGCCGGACGTCATTGGGCCCCGGCGCGAAGCCGTTCCGCCACCCGGTCCAGGATCCTCTCGGCCACGGCGTCTTTGGAGAGGAGGGGCAACGCCTCCCGGTCTCCGCCGGGCCCGACGAGGGTCACGCGGTTCGTGTCCGACTCGAAGCCCGAATCGTCGGCGACGGCGTTGGCGACGATCAGGTCGAAGCCTTTGGCCGTCAGCTTGGAGAGGGCGTTCTCCACCAGGTCGGCGGTCTCCAGGGCGAAGCCCACCGCTACGGACTTCTTCCGGCGGAGCTGACGCGTGTCCAATGCCACATCCGGGTTGACCTCGAGCTCCAGCGTGAGGCGCTTTCCCTCTCGGGACCGCTTGAGCTTCCCCGCCACGGGCTCGGACGGACGGTAGTCCGAGACAGCGGCGGCGAATATGGACACGTCCGACCCGGGGAGGTGGCGCCGCACGGCGGCCTCCATATCCCGGGCGGTCTCGACCCGCTCCACCTCGGCGCCTTCGGGGTCATCCAGCCGCACGGGACCGGTGACCAGAATCACCCGAGCTCCCCGCCGCCAGGCGGCGCGGGCCAATGCGAAGCCCATCCGTCCCGACGAGCGGTTCCCCACGTAACGGACGGCGTCCAGCGGCTCCCGGGTCGGTCCCGCGGTGATGAGGACCGTTCGGTCCCTGAAGGCGTCATCGGCGCCCAGAGCGCGCCCCACGTGCTCCAGGATCCGGTCAGGCTCGATCATGCGGCCAGGGCCTTCATCCTCGCCGTGGGCGAGGGGGCCGACGCCGGGACCCACCAGACGGTAGCTGAGCTCGTCCCGGAGATGGGCGAGATTCCTCTGGACCTGGGGGTGGGTGTACATGAGGTCGTTCATGGCCGGGCACAGGAGCACGGGCGCTCGCGTGACCAGGAGCGTCGCGGTCAGGAGGTCGTCGGCCCTGCCCTGGGCGGCGCGGGCCAGGAAGTTGGCCGTGGCCGGGGCCACGCACACCGCGTCGGCGTTCCGGCCCAGCTCGATGTGCCGAGCCGCTCCGCCCTCGGTGGGAGACGCCCACAGGTCCGTGTGGACCGGACGGCCGGTGACCGCCTCGAAGGTCAGGGGCTGGACGAAGCGAAGCCCGCCCGACGTCATGATCACGTCGACCTCCGCGCCGGAGCGCGTCAGGTCCCGCGCGAGCTGGACGGCCTTATAGGCGGCGATGCCCCCGGTGACGCCCAGGACCACACGGGCGCCCCGCCAGGGGGGCCGGGGGTTGAATCCGGGAGCGGTCACGGGAGATGGCGGCGCTGGAGCGAGCGGGCAGGTGGCCGGCGGCCCGGAGGCGTCACTCCTCCCGTCGGCGCCGCTTCACGAGGCGGAACTCGATCTGGCCCGAGCTCAAGGCCTCCAGGGACCGCGTGGTGAGCTTCTTCTCTTCCCCCAGGGGAAGGGTCTCCCGGGGAAGCGCGTTGAGCTCCCGGGCATACTTGGCCGAGACGAGCACGCCCAGGTACTTGCTGCCCGTGTTTTCGGCCACGTCATCGGGGGTGAAGACCCTCATCGAGACATCTCCTCACGTCGGTTGCGTTGATAAGTTCCTATCCGTCGTCCGCGGCGGTCGGGTCCACGCCCAGCTCGTCGCGCAGAACGGCATCGATATCGGCGCGGAGCTTCCGCACCGCGTCCTCCAGGTCAGGAACGTCGGACACCAGGGGACGCTCCCCACGGACCAACTGGCGGATGCGCGCCACCGTCTCGTCCACATGCTCGTTCACCACGGCGACATCGAACTCCGTGGCGGCCTGGAACTCCGCCCGCGCGTTCTTCAGGCGCCGGACCAGGTCCTTCAAGGCCTCCGTCCCCCGGCCCGTGAGCCTGGACACGAGGGCGTCGGCCGAGGGCGGCAGCACGAAGACGTGCAGCGCCTCCGGAAGCGCCTCGCGGATCTGGCGGGCGCCCTGGACGTCGATGTCCAGGACCACGTGCTTTCCGCTGCCGGCGGATTCCTCCACCTTCCGGCGGGGGGTGCCGTACAACCTCCCGTGCACCTCGGCCCACTCCACGAACTCGCCCCGCGCCACCATGGCCCGGAACTCCTCGTCGGTGACGAACTCGTAGTCCACTCCCGGCCGTTCACCCTGTCGGGGCGCCCGCGTCGTCGCGGAAACCGAGAAGACGAAGTCCGGCGAACCGCGCACCAGATCCCGGGCTATGGTCGTCTTGCCCGCGCCGCTCGGCGCGGCCAACACCACCGGCCTGGCGTCTCGCTTCACTCCACGTTCTCCACCTGTTCCCGGAGGCGCTCGATCTCCTCCTTCATGGCCACGGCCGCCCTGGCGATGGCGCCGTCGTTGGCCTTCGCGCCCAGCGTGTTGGCCTCCCGGTTCATCTCCTGAAGCACGAAGGAGAGGCGCTTGCCCACCGGCTCGCCCTCCACGTCGAAGGTCTCCCGGAAGTGAGCGAGATGCGACCGGAACCGCACGATCTCCTCATTGACGTCCCACTTCTCGGCCAGATACGCGATCTCCTTCGCCAGCCGGTCCTGGTCCACGTCTTCCTGGTCCGACAGCTCCCTCACGGCCTCGCGCAACCGGTCCCGTTCCCGAATCAGCCTCTGCGGGGCCAGCCTCTCCACGCACTCCAGGGCCGAAGCCAGGGCGCGGAGGCGCTCCTCCATGTCGTGCCGCAGCCGTGCGCCCTCGGCCTCACGAAAGCCGACGAGGCCACGGACCGCCTCCTCCACGACCTCGCGCACCGCGCCGGTGTCGATGTCCGGACGCCGCGCCAACGGCTCAGCTGGCCGAAAGACATCCCCGAGACGCGCCACGCTGATCAGGTCGACCTCTCCCGACAATCCCAGCTCATCCTTCAGGGACGCGAGCAGGGTGGCGCAGTGCCGGGCCCTTTCCACGTCCAGGACCGGGAGGTCATCCCGCGCGCCCCCGTCCCGATCCAGGGACACGACGAGGTGGACGTGTCCCCGGCTGATGAACGGGCGCAGCCAGGACGTCAGATCGTTCTCCAGCCGGTCGAAGCCCGCTGGGGTGCGGACGCTCGCGTTGAAGAAGCGGTGGTTGACGGACTTGACCTCGACCCGCAGCCGTCCCTGGTCGGTGGCGAGCTCGGCCTCACCGTACCCCGTCATGCTCCGGATCAAATGGCCTCCTCCCTCCGGCAATTCAGCCGATAAACCTAACCGATCGGGGCGTTCGCTCTCAAGCGGCTCAGTTCCACAGCGTCCAACGGATCCCGTAGGTGGCTCGCGTCTCCGGGAGGATCCGGTCCGGGAAGTCCTGGTTGTTCCTGCGCACGGTGAAGTTCTCCCAATGGATGAAGACCCTCACGGTGACGATCCGAGCCTGGATGAAGGCGTGCCAACTCTGAAAGAAGGGGGAGCGCACCGGGATGGGTGCGCCCTGTCCGTCGACTCCGCTGGACAGGGGCAGCAGCATGGGGTCCCGGCCTTCCACGCCCAGGGAGCCCCACACCTCCAGGTTTCCCGACTCCAGGAAGAGGTCGTGGAAGTCGAGTCCACCCTGGTAGGTGCGCTCGGGCAGGTAACGGGCCTCGCTCTTCCACTCCTGAACGGAGCCGTACAGGCCGAAGCCACTCAGCGGCAGCGCCAGGCGGGTCGCGACCTCGAGGCCCGAGACGTCGAGGCCGGCCATGGCCACCCCTTCCCGGTCGAGCTGGATCCCCAGCGGGATCAGGCTGTCCGTCTCCAGTCGAAGGTAGGCCGCCGAGACCGTCCACGGCCCCAGGCTCAGGGACGCTCCGGCCCGGAGGCCCGTGCGTTCCGTGATCCGTGAGGCAGGGGGAGCGGGCTCCTCGGGTGGGGGCTCCTCCTCTTCCTCCTCGTCGTCCGGATCCGGAGGTGGCGGGATGGGGACCCGGGGCTGGAAGAGGCGGGTGCCCCGCCTGCCCGACTCGTACGACGCGAAGGCGGACAGTCCGAACACCGGGTCCGTCCAGGCCTGTACGGACGTCATCGCGGTTCCCTCCCCCTCCCAGCTGTCACGGTTCCAGCGGGCGGCCACACCCCCGACGCCCCGACGGCTCGCTCCGCCCGCGAGGTCGTACGACGAAGACGGCAGATCGGCGCCCCCCATCACGCGAACGCCCCCCCGGACCCAGAAGCCCTGCCGATCCAGGGAGGCGCGCAGGCCGTGCTGGCGCCGGGTTTCGCGGATGGGCGTGAGGCCGTCGTCCTCCCCTTCCAGAGAGGACCTGCCCGTGAAGGCCTCAGCGACCAGCCCCGGCGCCAACCGCAGCCGTCCCCGGAGGATGAGATCGGAACGGCTGACGTTCCCGGGAAAAGGAGCCACCTCGGTCTCCGACGAGTGCCGGCGAAGTTCCACCCCGATGCCCGCGTCGTCACCGCGGTGCATGGTGTAACGGAGCCACGTCCCCACCCGGGCACCGGGCTCCGCGCCCCGGCGGCCCCGCGTGTCCAGGCGCTCCAGGTTGAAGCCAACGCTCCCCCCGAACAGGCGAGGGTGGAGGAACGTGCCCCGGAAGTGGTTCGTGTCGAGGTCACCGGTGCCGGCCTCCACGATCGACAGGGGGCGGGCTTCGACGAGGCGAAGGCTCTCCAGGTGAACCTGGACCTCTCCCATGCCTCGCTCCACGCGGACGGACTGCAGGCCGCCGAGGCCGAAGCGGGACAGGTCGGGCACCCCTCCGTCCAGGGGCAGCATCTCGAATCCGTCCGCGAAGACGCGCACCCCCCCACCGCCCAGGGCGAACGCCGACACGGCCTCGGGGGTGCCGTAGTCCCCTCCCACGAGGGAGAGGATGCCCGGAACCTCCGCCAACAGGGCCGTCAGCGTCTGAGCCCGCGTGGACAGAAGGGCCTCCCGGTCCCAGAACCACACCCCGGTGGAGAAGCCGGCCGGAGATCCCCACGCCATGGCAGGGAGGCTGTGGAACACGAGGGAGTCGGGGACGTCCTGGGTGGCGGCCAGGTTATCCGCGAGCAGAGAATCGGGGGGGAGCGGCTCGAGCGCCAGGGTGTCCGGGGGGAGCGTATCCGGGGGTTCCTGCGCCCGCACGGGAGCCGCGAACGTCACCGCGGCGAGAACCGAAGCGGCACGGGCGAGAGCCGTGAGACCCCGCCACGGCGACGCCCCGGTCCCTCGGGGCCGGCGCGTGACGGGGCGGCGGCCGGAGGGAGTGGTCACCCCGCGCGGCTCCGCACCCACTCCACCAGGAGCCGGGTGGGAAAGCCGTAGCCGCCCTTCCTTTGATAGGGAAGCGGCTCCGTTCCGTAAGCCATTCCGGCGATGTCCAGGTGCGCCCACGGGACGTCTCCCACGAACTCCCGGAGGAAGCATGCCGCCGTGATCGCGCCTCCGGGCCGGCCTCCGATGTTCTTGAGGTCCGCCGCTTCGCTTTCGAGCTGCTTGCGATACTCCGGCCACAGAGGCAGAGGCCAGCAGCGCTCACCGGCCCGGTCCCCCGCCT
>DASWKP010000232.1:0-7515 GCA_036396575.1 Longimicrobiales bacterium
TGGCCTACCGGCTGGTGCCCGGAGACGGCGACGCCACCCTGGTCCTCCGCGCTGTGGAGGGAGACAGGGTCCTGGCGGTCGCGCGGGGTACGGACCCGACCTTCACGGACGATTCGCGCTTCCTGGTCTTCAAGGTCGAACCCACCTCGGACGAGGACGAGGCAGCCGGGACCGAGGAGACGGAAGAGGCCGAGGAGGGCGAGGAGGACGCCGAAGCCGAGGAAGCCCCTGACACGCTTGCAATCGTGGACCTTTCCCGCGTTTCCGGGGGTGACGCCAGCGCGGCCGTCACGCGCATCCCTCGGCTCCAGTCCTTCCAGGTCCCCGAAGAGGGGGCTTCCCTGGTGGCCTACCTCCTGGAATCCGAAGAGGACGAGGCCGACGAGGCGGAGGAGGGTGAAGAGGAGAGGCCCGCGGCGCGCGCGGGTCGTGGGGGCCGCGGCGGCGGTCGCGGCGCCGCGAGGGGCCGGGGATCGGAAGAGGACAAGAAGGACGGGTCTCCTCTGGTCCTGAGGAATCTGGCCACGGGCACGGAGCACCGCTTCGAGATGGCCAGCGAGTACGCCTTCTCCGAGGATGGAGCCAGCCTCACCTACGCCGCCTCCTCCGAGGACGGAACGGCCGATGGCGTGTTCCGGGTGAACGCGGCCTCCGGTGCGACGACGCCTCTCCTCACCGGCGAGGGTCGCTATTCGCGCCTGACGGTGTCCGAAGGCACGGCGGTTGCCGCCTTCCTCACCAACCGGGACGAGTGGGGCGCGGACCAGCCGGCCTACGCCCTGTACGCCGCCGGTCCCCAAGCCGCCGAGGCCATCCGCCTCGCCGGCCCGGACGCCCCCGGGATCCCTGAGGGCTGGGGAGTGAGCGAGCGGGGCGAGGTGAGCTTCTCGGACAGCGGCCAGCGCGTCTTCTTCGGGACCGCGCCCGTCCGGGACGCCGTAGACGACGAAGACGAGACGGACCCCGACGACGAAGTGAGGGTCGACGTCTGGAACTGGCGGGACGACTACCTCCAGCCCATGCAGCTGGTCCGGGCCGAGGAGGACCGCGATCGCACGTACCAGGCCTGGGTCTCGGTGGACGGCGGGCCCGTCGTCCAGCTCGCCACCGAGGACGTGACTTCCATCTCCCTGTCCGAGGAGGGTGACGGGAGCGTCGCCCTGGGTGAAACGGACCTTCCCTACCGCCAGCTCATCTCGTGGGACGGCACCTATCAGGACGTCTACGTCATCGACATGGCCACGGGGGAGCGTCGCCTCCTGGCGGAGAAGCTCGCTGGCGCCGCGGGCTCCCTGTCGCCCACCGGACGCTACGTGAGCTGGTGGGACGGCGTCGAACGGCATTGGTACGTCGCCAACGTGGCCACCGGCGAGACGGTCAACGTGACGGCCGCCCTTCCCCACCCCCTGCACAATGTCCTGGACGATCACCCCGACGAGCCGCCCCCGTACGGCACGGCCGGCTGGACCGAGGGAGACGCGCGCTTCCTGGTCAACGACGAATTCGACGTGTGGGCCGTGGATCCCGGGGGCGTGGAGCCCCCCCGGAACCTCACCGAGGGCGTCGGGCGCCGGGACGGGATCCGCTTCAGGTACGCGCGCACCGACCCGGAACTGGACTTCGTGCCGTGGGACGAGGATGTCCTCCTGTCGGCGTTCGACCCGACGACCAAAGACGCCGGATTCTTCCAGGACCGCTTCGACCGGCAATCTCCTCCCAGGGAGATTCTCATGGGGCCGCACAGCTACTCCGCTCCGCGCAAGGCCGAGGACGGCGATCGGCTCCTCCTCACGCGGCAGAGCTTCGTGGAGTTTCCGGACCTCTGGGTGGCGAACGGTGACCTGCGCGCCATGGAGAGGATGAGCGACGCCAACCCCCAGCAGGCGGAGTACGCGTGGGGCACGGCGGAGCTGGTGGAGTGGACATCCAACGACGGCATCCCTCTCCAGGGCATCCTGTACAAGCCCGAGGGCTTCGATCCGACCCAGCAGTACCCCATGATGGTCTACTTCTACGAGCGCTCCTCCGACGGGCTGCACGGGTATGCGGTGCCCGCCGCGGGAAGCTCATCCATCAGCCGGTCCTTCTACGTGAGCCGGGGCTACCTGCTCTTCGTACCCGACATCCCCTATGAGATCGGTCATCCGGGGGAGAGCGCGCTGGACGCGGTGGTTCCAGGCGTACTGGCCCTGGTGGACGAGGGCTTCGTGAAGCGGGACAGGATCGGGGTCCAGGGTCACTCGTGGGGCGGCTACCAGATCGCGTACATGGTCACCAAGACCAACCTGTTCGCCGCTGCCGAGGCCGGCGCGCCCGTGAGCAACATGACCAGCGCCTACGGTGGCATCCGATGGCAGAGCGGCATGAGCCGCATGTTCCAGTACGAGCGGACGCAGAGCCGCATCGGCGGGACGCTCTGGAACGCCCAGCACCTCTACGTCGAGAACTCGCCCATCTTCGGGGCCGACAAGATCCGGACCCCGGTCCTCATGATGCACAACGACGAGGACGGCGCGGTGCCCTGGTACCAGGGCATCGAGATGTTCGTGGCTATGCGCCGCCTCCAGAAGCCCGTGTGGATGCTGAACTACAACGGCGAGGCCCACGGGCTGCGCCGGGCAGCCAACCAGAAGGACTGGGCCATCCGCATGCAGCAGTTCTTCGACCACTACCTCATGGACGCGCCGCCAGCGGTCTGGATGGTGGACGGGGTGCCCGCCGTGATGAAGGGCGAGACCCTGGGCCTGGAGTTGGTAACGGACTGGCCCGTGGGCCGACCCATCATGGAGGAGGAGTCCGGCGGAAGCTGATCCCGGCCCCGGCCCACGCGGTCAAGCTACGGGATCGGGCGCTCGCCTTTGCAGGGGCGGGCGCCCCTTGTCCAGGGCCTTCCTGACCGACGAGACGATGGACCAGAGCTCGGGGCGGGAGAGCTTGGAGCCTGGCCCCCTGGCCTCCAGGCGATCCAGAGTGGCCCGAGCGAGAGCCACCGGCAGCGCGTTGAAGGCGACCAGGCCCCGTTCTGCCCCGGCATCCTGGAGCGCCAGCGTGTACTCGGTGGCCGCGTCGAGATCGCGGTGCGCGAGGTCGAACACTTCGGCCCGGTCCACGCCTTCGGGCAGGTAACGCCGCCCCTCGTCCAGGTCCGTGGTGACGTCCTTGAGGATATTGGTGAGCTGAAGGCCCTCCCCGAAGACGGGAGCCCAGTCGCGGAGCCGGGGAGCCACCTCGCCCAGGTGCTCCCTCCCGCACAGGAAGAGAACGGTGAGCATCTCTCCCACGATGCCGGCGACGACGTAGCAGTAATCCCGGAGCTCCTGGAGGCCCTTCAGGCGAAGATGTCCGTCCGCGTCGGACCTGGCCACGAATCCCGACATCCCCTCGGCCGTCCGACCCACGTGGTGACGGATGGACTCACGCGCTTCGGCCGCGAGACGCGAGAAGGCGTCCAGCACGAGCGGCGTCTCCCCCAGCAGTTGCACGTACCCCTCGTGGCGCAGGGGAGGCTCCCGGATCCACTCGACCACCAGGGATGTCCTGTCGGGTGTCGCGGGGTCCGCGAGGAGGCCCTGGAAGTCCGCGAGAGCCCGGATCCGACGTTCCCGGGGCCACAGGACCGAGTCCTCGAAGGTGTCGGCGATCCTGAAGAGCAGGTACGCGACCGTGACCTCCCGCCGCGTCGGCTCGGGCAGGAGCGGGATGTTCAACGCGAACGTCCGGCTCGTCCGCTCCAGGAGCTGATCCAGGTCCACCATGGTCGGTTCCTACCTCACCTGGGCGTTGATCCAGGGGCCCTGATCCTCCGTGAGCGGCGCCCTCCGGAGCTGCTCCAGGTCGGCGGCACCCACGCACAGCATGGCGACGCGGAGCTCCCTCACGATCCGGTCGATCACCTCGATGACCCGCTCGGTGGACTCCATAGCGGCCTCCAGAAAGGGGTGCGCCAACCCGGCCAGGCTCGCGCCCAGGGCCAGGGCCTTGGCCACGTCCACACCGCTGCGCAGCCCGCCGCTCCCGATCACCGTGACGCCGTCCACGCCGGCGACATCACGGATCGCCCGGGGCGTCGGGATCCCCCAGGACGCGAACGCCTCGCCCGTCGAGGTCGCGCCCGAGCGCCGCGCTTCGATCCGGGCCCAGCTCGTCCCCCCTGAGCCCGCCACGTCCACGATAGTGATGCCCTCCGCGACGAGGGCCCTCGCCACACCCGCTGAGATGCCGTTTCCCACCTCCTTCGCTACGACGGGCACTCCGAGGGCCCGGGCGACCCTCCCCATAGCGGGCAGGAGACCCCGGAAGTTGGTCTGGCCCTCGGGTTGGAGCGCCTCCTGGAGCACGTTGAGGTGCAGAACCAGGGCGTCGGCTCCGACCATGTCCACCGCGGCTCGGCACTCGGCCAGCCCGTACCCCTCGTTGAGCTGGACAGCCCCGAGGTTCGCCAGGATCGGGACCGACGGAGCGCTCGGCCGCACCTGGAAAGTAGGGACCAGAGCCTCATCGTGCAGCGCTCCCCGTTGCGACCCCACGCCGAGGGCGATCCCACGGGCTTCCGCAGCCTCGGCGAGACGCCGATTCACGGGGCCCGCGACCTCCGTGCCTCCGGTCATCCCCGAGATGAGGAGGGGCGCGGCCAGGGGTCGCCCGACGAAGCTGGTGCGGGTGTCGATGTCCTCCAAAGCGAGCTCGGGCAACGCCACGTGCTCGAAGGTGAGGCGGTCGAAGTAGCGCCCGCCGAGCTGCATGCTCCGGTCCAGTGCAAGAAGGAGCTGTTCCTCCTTCCGATCCCTGGGGGCCGAGGGGCTCTGGGGATCCGCCGCCGAGTCCGGTCCTGGGAGTGTCACCCGGTCAGGAACCGAAGAAGGCCTTGCCGTGCCACGTGTCGCGGGCGGGCGCCTCCCAGGCGCCGGCCCGGACGTCCGCCACGCGGGTCACCGTGCCGTCGAACACCACCGTGCCGGGGCCGACCAGGCCATCACGGGCGAGGCGGGAAAACTCTGACCGGCTGGCCTGGACGACCCCCTTCCCGTCCCGGTACCACACCGGTGCGTTGTCGACCAGGGAGGCGTTCAGACGTGCCTCCAGCTCCTTGAGCACCCGGACCATGGCGTCGATCGAGCAGCCGGAGGGCGGAACCGAGCGCTCGTCGACGGCCACCAACAGGAAGCGTCCGTGACGCCAGTCACGGGCACAGGTCAAGGGTGAGCCGTGAGCGGCCCATCCGCCCAGAAAGGCGTCCACCTCCGCGAGGAGCAGGTCCGCTTGCTCCGCGTGAAGCGGGCGACTGGCGCCGAAGACCCACAGGCGGGCGTCGTCGGGCAGGGCGTCGAAGTCGATTCGTGGCATGGAGTCGTCGGTTGGGGGTGGGTGTGGGTCGGTCGTCGCGCGGCTAGTGTCCTGTCCCAGAAGTTCGGTGAGCACCGAGGGCGCCGAGGCGCCGCCCTGGCGAGGCGCGACGACGAGGAATAGCACCGCTATGGGGCACCCGCGCCGCAGGCGCGGGTCGAGGAGCAACGCGGCCAGGGTGGATGCGGGCACCGCGCCCGAAGGGGCGTGGTCGCGTCCGAATGCCGGCGAACTTCTGGGACAGGACACTAGGCCGACGTGGTTTCGGGCTCGTGCGTTGCGGCCACCGCGTCGGGCTCCATCGGCGCCGCGGCCGCCGCCGGTGCCGTCATGGCAGCATCGAGGCCAACCGCGGGAGCCGCGCCGGCGGCCCGGCGCGCCTGAGGCGGGACCTTGTCAAGCAGAACGGCGGCCCAGCGCAGGTCAGGCGTGTTTTCCAGGGCGATCTTGAGCACCATGGTCAGGGGCACCGACAGGAGCGCCCCGATGGGGCCCCACACCCAACCCCAGAACAGCAGGGAGAGCACCACCACCAGAGTGGACAGGCCGAGCCTCCGGCCCATGAGGTTGGGCTCCAGGATGTTCCCGAACAGCGTGTTGATGGCGAAGTAGCCCAGACCCACGAAGATGGCCCAGCTCGGCCCGTGGACGAGCAACGCGAGGGCCATGGCCGGCACCGCGGCGATGATCGACCCCACGGTGGGGACGTAGTTCAGGGCGAAGGCCGTGAGGCCCAGGACGACGGGAAAGTCCACGCCCATGAGCCAGCAGAAGCTGCCGGCCACGAGCCCCGTGGCCAGGCTGATCAGGGTCTTGATGCCGAGATAGACCTGCACTTCGCGGATCGTCTTGACCCAACGGATCCGGTGCAGACGGCTGTGCCCCAGGATGGCCTGGAACTTGAACGGAAAGACCGTGGCCTCCGCCAGGATGAAGATCGTGATGAGGGCGACGACGAAGGCGAGGCCGAACAGGGAGCCCACCGTCTGGAGCGTACTTCCCAGGAAGGACAGCACCGGAACGTCCACCAGTTCCCACGAGATGTAGTCGCTCGCGGGAATCCCCCTCACCTCGAGCCATTCGAGGCCGGCCTGGAACAGGCGCTGCCCGCGGTCCCGGTATCGGGGAATCTGCTGGTTCAAGTCGCCAACGGCGTTCACGGCCAGGAGGACCAGGAGGCCGAACACCACGACGTTTCCGAGGACCGTGATGGCGATGGCGATGGGAGCCGGCACGTTGCGCTTCTGGAGCCCGAACATCACCGGCGTGGAAACGACCGCCAGGAAGAGAGCGAGAGCGAAGGGAACGAGAATCGGGGCCGCGGCCTTGAGGCCCGCCACCACGATCACGAGAGACGCCAGGCTGAGGAAATACCTCGCGCCCGGGTGCTTCTCCAAGCTTTCGAACGTCATGCGTGCTCCCAATGCCCCGGCTCGGGGGGCGGTGTCTCGCCCGTTCTCTTAATATATGCAACGATCATGAACGATGATTCCCCTTCGTCGGTGCCCATCCCCGACTCGGACGAGGAGCTACTGGCCCAGTGCCGGGTCGAGACCTTTCGATCGGGCGGCAAGGGTGGCCAGCATCAGAACAAGACGGAATCCGGAGTCCGGCTGGTCCACCTTCCCTCCGGAGTGCGGGCGACGGCCCGGAAGGAGCGGAGCCAGCACCGCAACAAGGCCCTGGCGCTGACCCGACTCCGGCGCAAGCTGGAGGCCCGCAATCGGCGCCCTCCACCCCGAACGCCGACCCGGGTTCCCGACCAGGAGAAGGTCCGGCGCCTCGACGCCAAGCGTCGGCGGGGGCGCCTGAAGAAGCTCCGGGACAAGCCTCCGCCCCCGGAAACGGACTGACCGGGCCGGGTGGCGGGGCCGCCCCGGATCGCGAAAGAGTGTTGCCTCTGGGCATCCCGGAACCGTACCATAGGCGGACCGGCGACCCGTCCCGTGAACCACCAGGAACCCCGCCCGTGACCTCTCGAACCATCCGTATCCTCGTCATCGATGACGATCAGGGCGACTTCGAGATGGCCCGTTCCATGATCGGTGCGATAGAACAGGTCGAGATCGCCTACGACGTGGACTGGGTGTCGAGCTTCCAGGAGGCAGTGGCGGCCTTCGACCAGGACCTGTACGACGTCTATTTCGTCGACTACTTCCTGGAGGACCAGGA
>DASWKP010000233.1:0-2617 GCA_036396575.1 Longimicrobiales bacterium
CCACCCGGAGCGTGTGAGCCGGAGCGGGCGGACGGTGGCCGAAGGACTATTGGCCGAGGGCGTGTACCGGAACCAGTACGAGACGGGGCTCTCCGGTGGGAGCGCCAGCGCCTACGAAGGCGGGGCGCGGGACGCGTGGGAGCGCCGGCTGTTTGGCGGCGCGTATCACGCGGCGGGAGTGCACGTGGCGGAGCGGCCGAAGTACGGGGCGCTCTTCCTGGTGGACCACCCGGACGGTCCGTGCCCTCGCTTCGGGTCGTGCTACCTGGCGCTGCGGCCCGAGGTCTCGGCACGCTGCTCGTTCACGCCCCTGGGCAGCCAGGAGGACGCGGCGCCGGAGCGGACGGGCACGCTCGCCGCCCTGGATCCGGTCATGGCCGCGCTGGCGGAGCACGTGGGCGCGGCCGACTCTCCCCTGGGGATGAAGGGCCTGACCTTCGAGGAGCTGCTCGTTCGCCTCGGAGACCACGTCCCCATCCCCCGGGTGGGGGTTCCGCCGCACGTTCCCGGGCGGGCCCTGGACAGCTTCGTGGAGGCGCAGGTCCACGGGCCCATCGACCTCCAGCGGGACGTGGAGCGCCTGGTGGTGGACGCCTCCTTCCACGGCACGCGCGTAGCGGACACGCTGGCCGAGCTGGCGGCGCGGTACGACATCCCCCTGGGCTGGCATCCGGGCTTCCGCCTGGCGGCGGACCGGCTTCCCGAGGAGTTCCGGGGCTTCCCGGCCCGATCCATCGGCCGGCGGGTGGCGCGCCGCGGCGTGGTGGACGCGCCAGCGCTGGGGGAAGGCCACAACGACTTCGCCCGGGATCCGGACTCCTGGCGGGAGCAGGGCTCCCCCTCCGAGGTGCGGGCGTCGTTCCGCCGTGTCTGGCACGTCCTGGTGCTCGAGGGCAGTCCCTCTCCCAACTGGGCGGACATTCAGGGCGTCCCGGCTCCCGCCCCCGCCGAGCCCGCCATCCTCCGCCGGAAGCCGCTCCCCCGCGTGACGGACCGGCTGAGGGCGGCCACGCGCTCTGAGTACCTGGACTTCTTCGACGCGCGTTACTTCGAGGGGGGCGAGTTCGGGCAGGTCGTTGGGTACCAGGACTACGCCGAGTGCCGCTGGATCCTGGACGGGTGGTGCGAGATGGTGGAGGACCACCTGGAGCCCGCCTCCGTGCTGGACGTGGGCGCGGCGTACGGGTTCGTGGTGGAGCGCTTCCGAACCCTGGGGCGCCGCGCCGACGGCGTCGAGCCGTCCGCCTTCGCCCGTGAGAGGGCCGCCGTGCCGCTCCTGGAAGGCCACCTCCCCGACGCGCTTCCTCCCCTGGATGCGCCGTATGACACCGTCCTGTGCACCGAGGTGCTGGAGCACATGCGCCCGGACCTCGTTCACCGGTCTCTGGAGATGCTGGCTCGTCACGCGGAGCGCTACGTCGTCTGCCTGGTCCAGATGGGCGGGTGGGACGAGTATCACGAGGATCCCTCCCACATCCACCTCCGCCCCCGGGAGTGGTGGCTGGAGAGGGTGGGCGAGTTGGCGGGGGTGAGGCTGGCGCCCGATCTGGTGGAGCGCTTCGACGCACACCCGCTGAGCCGGAGGATGCATTGGAGCGGGCGGTTCCTGATCCTGGAGAGGACGGTCGGATGACGGGGCGGTGGAGGTGCCCGCCACGCCGGGGTTCCCGACGATCGCGACGACGTGGCGGAGAGCTCGGGCGTGTTGACATATTGATGCGTACAACGTATGTCATGATGTATGAGAACCACGGTAAGGCTACCGGAGGACCTCCTCAATGCGGCGAAGCAGCGCGGACTCGAGACGGGCCGTACGCTCACGGAGGTGATCGAGGATGCCCTGCGCTCGACGCTCGCGAGAGAGAGCGCTGCGGGCATGGATGCGCCTCCCCAGATCCCGACCTTCGGCCGCGGAGGCGTGGGGCCGGGGGTCGATCTGGATGACACCGCAGCCCTCATCGACCTGATGGAGCGCACCGGGTGAGCCCACCCAGGGCGCCTCGATGATCCTCCCCGACGTGAACGTCCTCGTGTACGCGCACCGGGAGGACGCACCCCGCCACCCGGAGTATCGGCTCTGGTTGGAGCAGGTTCTCACCGGTCCGTCAACGTACGGGATCTCGGACTTGGTCATGAGCGGGTTTCTTCGAATCGTGACCCATCCCAGGGTCTTTCAGGACCCTACCCCGCCCACCCAGGCGCTGGCCTTCGCGCGTGCCGTCCGTGACCGGGAGAACCGCGTCCCGGTGGAACCGGGGCCCCGTCACTGGGCGCTGTTCGTCGAGCTCTGCCAGCGGGCGGGCGCCCGTGGGAATTTGATTCCGGACGCCTACATCGCGGCGCTGGCGATCGAATCGGGAGCGGAGCTCCTCACTACCGACCGGGACTTCAGCCGATTCCCAGGCCTCAAGGCCCGACACCCCCTCGACTGAGCGTGCGGCAGTCCCCCCGCCCTCCCGGTAGGCGGATCCCCTGGCCAGGCCCAAACGGCTTCGATCGAAGCGGTGCTCGAGTCCGGGGCGACCCGCGTACCCGCGACTTCGACCTGCGCAATGACCCACCCGAGCTGTGAGAGCCGCCTCCGGCAGGTTGGGGCTAGGGGAGGAAGGGGAAGAAC
>DASWKP010000234.1:0-4554 GCA_036396575.1 Longimicrobiales bacterium
TTGAAGCCCGGGGCGGAGCACCTCCCCCTCAAGGCGGTCCCCCACCTGGTCCTCCTCCTCCTGGCGGAGGCGCCCAGTTACGGCGTGGAGCTCCTCCAGCGTCTGGACGAGGCCTCGGACGGCGGTGTCCGCCTGAACGCCGGCTCCCTGTACCGGACGATCTCCCAGCTCGTGGACGAAGGCCTGGTGGAGCCCACGGAGGAGGTCAAATCGGCCGGTCGGGGCGCTCCACGCAAGCTCTACGGCGTGACCGAGCGTGGCCGGTCGGCCCTGCGGGCCGAGGCCGAGCGTCAGGCCCGACTGCTGCGGAGGGCCCGCTCGCTGGACCTCCTGGGGGACGCGTGAGGGAGCGCCCCCCCGAGCCTGGGGCAACGCCGGAGCCACCTCCCCGGCTGCGGGCGCTCTTCGCCCTCTACCCCCGGGACCACCGCCGGGCTTATGGGGAGGAGATGTGGCAGGTGGTGCGTCACCGCTACGCGAAGGCCGGCGGGAAGCCCACGCGGCTCGGGCGCCTCGCGCTCCACGTGGCCACGGCGGCCGACCTGGTGTGGAGTGCCCTGCTGGTCAGGATCCAACACGCGCGGAGGAACGGGATGAAGACGGGAACGGGGATGTGGAAGGGACTGGGGCTGGACGCGCGCTTCGTGGGCCGCTCCCTCTTGAGGAGCCCGGGATACGCCGCGACGGCGGTCCTGGTGCTGGCGGCCGCGGTTGCGGTCAATACTTCGGTCTTCAGCTTCGTGCGGGGCACGCTCCTTCGGGCGCCCACCTACCCCGAGCCGGAGCGGGTCGTGGCGGTGTGGGGGAGCAACGCCGTGGACGGGCAGCTCCGGGACGTCGTCTCGGGGCCCAACTACCTGGACATGGCACGGGAGACCACGACGCTGGACGCCCTGGCCGCCCTCCATTCGGACGGCGCCGTCCTTCTGGAGGATGGGCGGCCCAACGAGCTGCAGGCCCTCGCCGTGTCCGTGGACTTCTTCCGGGTGGTGCCGGTGGCCCCGGCTCGGGGGAGGCTCTTCGACGACCGGGACCGCATGTCCGGAGGTGGGGCGGTGGCCCTGGTGTCCTGGGCGTTCTGGCGGGACGCGCTGGGCTCTCATCCGGAGGTGGTGGGGAGCGCGCTCCCCATCAACGGCGAGCCCCACGTGATCGTCGGCGTCCTGCCCGAGGACTTCGAGTTCCTGGTGCCCGCGCCCATCTGGCTCCCGCTCAGGGACGACGTCCTGGCGGCGGACGGGCGCGGGAACATCCATTACCACCTCTTCGGACGCCTGCGCCCGGGCACCACGGCGCAGGACGCCACCGCCGACCTGACGGCCGTGCAGCGCCGCATCGCCCTGGAGTACCCGGGCTACGCCAACTGGACCGTCCGGGTAGAGCCCCTGAGCGGCGTCGTCGTGGAGGCGGTGCGGAACCCCATCTGGTTCGTCACCGCCGCCGTGTGCATGGTGCTCCTGGTGGCCCTGGTCAACCTGGCCACCCTCTTCCGCATACGGACCCTCGGAAGGGGCGGAGAACTGGGCATCCGCCTGGCCCTTGGCGCCGGCTGGGTGCGGGTGGCGCGCGTCCTCGCCCTGGAAGCCGTCGCGCTGGCGGGGGCTGGGGCGGCGGTGGGGCTCCTGGCGGCGCCGTACCTCCTGGCGCGCATCCGGGACATGGTGCCCCTGTGGATCCCCATCCCCGATTCGGCGGTCCGCGTGCCGGCCCTCCGGGCGATGCTCGACCCTTGGGTGGCGGCGGTGGCGGTGGGGCTGACCGTGGCCGGGGCCCTGGCGCTCACCGCCCCTGGGCTGGTGGCCGCCCTGCGCCAGGGGGGCCTGGCCCGGCGAGGCCGGGACATCTCCGGCATGCGGGGTACGCGCTGGCTGGTGGCGGTCGAGCTCTGTCTTGCCACGGTGCTGTGCCTTGGCGCCGGACTCACCACCAGGAGCGCCGCGAAGCTCCTGGCCACGGACGTGGGCATCCGGGACGAGGGGCTCCTCCAGATGTGGGTGGGCGACGTGTGGGAGCGGCCCGTCGAGGACCAGGTGACCTTCTTCCGCCAGGTGGCGGAGCGCGTGGAAGCGGTGCCCGGTGTGGAGTCGGCGGCCCTCATCGACTACGTCCCCTTCAAGGGGGAGGACGACTTCGCCCGGGTCTACTTCCTGGATCAGCAGTTCCAGCCCGTGAATGACCTGCGGGAGGAGTGGCGGCGCGTTACCGAGGGGCTCTTCGAGACCGCGGGTATGCCCATGGTGCGGGGGAGGAGCTTCGATGCCGACGACTTCAGGGGCGTGCCCCGCGTGGCGGTCGTCAATGAAGCGTTCGCGGCGAAGCACTACCCGCGTGGGGACGCCGTCGGCGCCTTCCTGAGCACCCACAACCAGGCCTATCGCGACCTGCGGATCGTGGGCGTGGTGGGCGACGTGCTGTCCAGGGGGCCGCAAGCGCCCGCCACGCCCATCCTCTACGTGCCGTACCAGGGAGATCCTCGGGGCACCATGGGCTTCTACGTCCGGGTGGCCGGCCGGCCCATGGCGTACGTCGACGCGGTCCGGGAGGCCGTGTGGTCGGTCGACCCCACGACGCCCATGACCGACATCGCCCCCATGACCGAGCTGGTCGGCCAGTGGGTGGCGATCCCCCGGGCGGTCCGGACCCTGGTGGCCGGCCTCGCCGGCCTGGCGTTGGTGCTGGCGGTACTGGGCGTGTTCGGCGTGGTGTCCTATGCGGTGCGGCGCCGCACCGCCGAATTCGGCGTGCGCCTCGCCCTGGGAGCGTCGCCCCTGCGGCTCGGGGCGGGAGTCCTCATAGGCGTCGCGCCGTTGGTCGCGACGGGGGTGGGCGCCGGGCTGGTCCTCGGCGTGGCTTCGGCCCGAATGGCCGGGGCCCTCATCTTCGACGTCCCGCCCGCGGACCCCGCGTCCCTGGCGGCGGCGGTGGCAGCCATGCTGGGGGCGGCGTTGCTCGCCGCGTGGCTGCCCCTGCGCCGGGTCGGGCGCATCGACCCGACGGAGGCCATGCGGGTGGAGTAGGGCGCGGGTCGGGGTCGGGGTCGGGGCCGGAGTCGGGGGTTGGAGGCGGAGTCGGGCGGGGCCGGAGTCGAAGTCGGAGTCGGGGCCGGAGTCGGGGTCGGAGTCGGGGTCGAAGTCGGGGTCGGAGTCGGGGCCGGAGTCGGGGTCGGAGTCGGGGTCGAAGTCGGGGTCGGGGCGGGGCCGGACCGGGCGGGGCCTGGCCCGGCGCCTGGCGCGTGGCCCCGAAAGTGCTGGTGGCGATCGGCGGGGCATGGAGGGCGGCGGGTCGTTATGTTGGGCTGGGCGAGCGCGAACTCGGAGAGAGTCATGAACGGTTGGCGATGCGCCGTCACGGTCGTGGACCTGCTTTCCGGGTGTGGCGATTCCGAGCCAGGCGGCGAACCGAGCCCGACCCTGGAGCTTCATGAGCACAGCCGGCTGGGTACCGTCGAGGGCAGTGGCGGGATGCTGACCTCGGTTGCTGGCGTCCTCCCCGATGACTCGGTGGTCTTCGTCTTGGAGGACAACCCTGCTCGGTTGACCTTGTTCGACCGAAGCGGTCAGTGGCTGCGCGACGTGGCCCGGCAGGGAGACGGACCGGGTGAATTACGTCGCCCTTCGCTTCTTGGAAGGACCGGGGATCAACTGTGGGTTGGCGATCCTGCGGGCGGACGCCTGGAGGTGTTCACCTCCCTCGGCTTCTCGACGCAGTCCTATCGTTGGGACCTCGCACCCGACTCACTTGGGGTCAGGGCCCGCCCAACCGCCCTCCTGGCCGATGGTTCGGTCCTGGCAGGCCCGGGCTCCCTGTCCATCGGGGTTGCAGCCAGTGGGCGGACTACTCACCGCTCCTATTACCGGGCTTCCCCGGACGGCGCGGTCCTCGGGGAGATCTATCGCGAGTCCCTGGCCGCAAGCGATTTCTTCAGCGCGAGCATTTCAGGGGGCGGGGGAATAGTTGGGGTCCATCCGATCCGTGAGTCTCCCCTGGTTGCCGTCTTCCCGGATGGCTCGGGCCTGGCCGTGATTGAGCGTCCCGAACCGGACGGGCCCCAGGGTGCCACCTATCGCCTGTTGTTGATAGGGCCTGAGGGAACGGTAGAGGTGGACCAGGCCGTTCCCTTCGAGCCCCTGCCCACGACGGGTTGGCTCGAACGCGAGATGACGAAGATGCACGAGGATATGGTCGCCCGTGGCGGAGCGCCTAACGAGGCCGTGGTGACAGCGTTACGGGACGCGTGGGCTCCGAGGCGCTACTATCCTCCAGTCTCGCGGGTAGTCGCGGGCGCCGACGGTACGGTTTGGGTTCGGCGGGAAGAGGCAGCGTCCGACGCCGTCGAATGGCAGGTCTTCGATCGCAGAGG
The DNA here is from genome assembly GCA_036396575.1 of Longimicrobiales bacterium. GTDB lineage: Bacteria > Gemmatimonadota > Gemmatimonadetes > Longimicrobiales > Gaopeijiaceae > DASWKP01. Next base: position 4,361 of record DASWKP010000234.1, read on the forward strand.
CCGCGAGTTGGGTCACCTTACGACATCGACCGTCCTCACGATCCTCTGGGCCTCACGGTCCCAGGTTTGGGGAACTCTCACCGACGATATGGACGTACCGTTTGTCGTGGGGTTTGACGTGTCACGAAGTCGCGCACCCTAGCAAGGAATTCCTGCTTCAGGGTCGGCAGTGGGGTCCGGAGCCGTTCGCCTTG
>DASWKP010000235.1:0-8550 GCA_036396575.1 Longimicrobiales bacterium
CGTCCAACGCGTTGAAGACCTGGCGCTTGATCTCCGCCTTCTCCGGGGCCGCCTCGACCACCAGGTCGACGTCGGCCACGCCCGCGGCGATGTCCGTTCCCGTCTCGATGCGGCCCAGGATGTCGTCCCGGGCCCCCTCCTCCAGCAGTCCCTTCTTGATCTGGCGGTCGAGGTTCCTGGCCACGGTGGCCAGAGCCCCGTCCAGACAGTCCCGGGACACGTCCACCAGCCTCACGGAGCGGCCGCTCTGGGCGGCCACGTGGGCGATGCCATTGCCCATGGTCCCCGCGCCGATCACTGCGATCCGGTTCACGCTCATTCGAGTCGTCTCTCGTCTCGTCCGCTCGGGGCGGACGCTGTCGTCCAGCGTTCCAGGCGGGGCGTCCACCAGACCCATCCCGCCGCGACCAACATTACGAGCACCGTCAACACGCTCCCTTCGGGCCCGAAGGCGCCACCGGAGAGCCACGCCGGCCCACGGGTCAGCGCTTCGACCCCGGGAGCGTCGACCAGCTCCAACCCGCTCACCGGGACGTCGGCCAGCCATCCCAGGGACCAGTTCCATCCCAGGTGGGCGCCCGTCGCCCACCACAGACTCCCGGTCCGGAGAACCAGGGCTCCCAGAAAGAGCCCCGCTCCCGCCACGTTCAGCGCGGCCATCGCCCCGGCCTCGGGGTTCCACAGATGCAACACCCCGAACCCCACCGACGTGACCGCGAGCGCCGCCCGCGGCCCCCAGGCCTCGGCCAGCGCCCGCAGGGGATACCCGCGGAACAGCGCCTCCTCGGCCGCGGCGGGCACGGCGAAGAAGGCCAGGGCGCCAAGGCCGCCCGCCATCCATCCGTGGCCGCTCCCGGCCAGGGCCCAGCGAAGCCCCCCCGCCGCCGCGATGGCGGCAACGGCGGCGAGCCCTACCACCAGACCCAGGACGAGCCCCCACGCGCACTCCCCGGGCGCCTCCGGGCGGGCGTGGAACCCGAGGGCCGCCGGCCCGTGCCCGTCCACCGCGAGGAGCAGCCAGCCGGCCCCGAGGCTCGCGCCCAGGAGCGCCAGCGCCCCCCCCGTCGGCGTGGAGGGCACCACCGCCCCCAACGCCGCCACACCCGCCAACACCAGCGTCAACCAGAGGAGCAGCGCTGGCCCCAGGCGGAGACGACCGGTCTCCGTCCGCAGGAGCGCTTTCAACTTCCGCTAGGCTTTCTCCACCGACAGCGCCACGGCGTTTCCGCCGCCGAGGCAAAGCGTGGCCATGCCGGTGGCCCCGTCCCGATCATCCAGAGCGTGCAGGAGCGTCACCAGGATCCGGGCTCCCGAGGCTCCGATGGGGTGTCCAAGCGCCACCGCGCCGCCGTGCACGTTCACGCGCGCCTCGTCCATGTCCAGGGCCCTCATGTCGGCGACCGCCTGGACGGCGAATGCTTCGTTCACCTCGAACAGATCGTAGTCACCGATGCTCTTACCCTCCTTGGCCAGGACCCGCCTGACGGCCTCGATGGGGGCGAAGAACAGATCCTCGGGCTCCGTGGAGCCCACCGCGTCCGCCAGGATCAGCGCGTCGACGTCCAGGCCGTGGGCCTCCGCATACTCCTGAGAGCACACGATGAGAGCGGCGGCTCCGTCGTTGAGGCCCGGGGCGTTGCCCGCCGTGACCACGAGCTCCTCCAGGCCCTCGGGCGCGTCCTTCGGGAAGGCCGGCCTGAGCTGGCCCAGGGTCTCCAGCGTCGTGTCGGCCCGGGGGGACTCGTCCCGCTCCACGACCGTGGCGCCCTTCCGGGTCTTCACCTCCACCGGAACGATCTCACGCGCGAACTTGCCCCCCTCCATGGCCGCCACGGCCTTGCGGTGGGAGTGGAAGGAAAACTCGTCGGCCGCTTGGCGGGACACCCCCGCCTTGTCGGCCGTGTACTCGGCGTGACCGCCCATGTGGCAGGCCCCGAAGGAGCACCACAATCCGTCGTAGATCAGGCCATCCTGCACGACCTGGTCCCCGAACTTCACGCCCTGGCGGTACCCACGCACATAGTGTGGCACGTTGGACATCGACTCCATGCCGCCGGCGACCACCAAGCGCTGGTCTCCCGCCCGGATGGACTGGGCCGCCAGCATCACGGCCTTGAGTCCGGAACCGCACACCTTGTTGATGGTCATCGCCGGGACCGTGGCGGGCAGACCACCGCGAATGCCGGCCTGGCGGGCGGGGGCCTGGCCGCCACCCGCCGGGACCACGTTGCCCATGATGATCTCGTCCACCTCCCGCGGATCGATGCCCGACCGTTCCACCGCGGCGCGCACGGCGATGGCGCCCAGGTCGGCCGCCGAGAAGGGGCTGAGGCCGCCCAGATAGCGGCCGATGGGGGTCCTTGCCGATCCCTTGAGGATGACCGGAGTGCGAGCTTTGTCGCTCATATCTCTACCGGAGTTGGTTGACGATTTTCACTCGTGTCGTGGAGGGTTCGGCTCGCACCCGATTCGGGCCGGCGCCCAGCCCTTCAAAACTAGGGAAAATGACGCGGGAGGTCACCCGCACCCGAGCCGTCCGCTCACGGCTCCTCCGCGTCGAGGGTGGGGCGCTCGCCCGGCGTTCCGCCTCCCCAACTCCGCAGCGGCTCCCCTGGCGGGGAGTCGGAGCCGAACCGGCCCGGCTGGAACAGCTCGCCCTGATGGGAGGTCCGTCGCCGCGCGCGGCGAGTGAGGAAGGCCTGGAGCGCCTCGAGATCGTAGAGCCCGCGGCGCTCGGCCGCGTCCAGGAGCCGGATGAGGACCCGGGCCGTAGCGAGGGCGTCTCCGGCGGCCCGGTGCCGGGAGTGGTTGGGAACGCCGAAGTGGCGGGCCAGCGCGTCCAGGTTGCGCCGGCGCAGCTCCGGGACCAGGCGCCGGGCCATGCGCACGGTGCACAGCCGGGGCATGGACGGCACATCCGCACCGGCATCCAACAGCTCCCGCGACACGAACGCCCAGTCGAAGCCGACGTTGTGGGCAACGAACACGCGCCCCTCCAGGATCTCCGCGACCACCGGGGCCACGTGCTCGAACGAGGGAGCGCCGTCCACCATGGAGGGCGTGATTCCCGTCAGGGACTGGACCATCGTGGGGATGGAGCGCCCGGGGTTCAGCAGCGTCTCGAAGCTCCCGGCGACGGCGCCGCCCCGCACCTCCACCACGGCGATCTCCACCATGCGATGCCCCGAACCGAGACGCCCGCCCGTGGTCTCCACGTCCACGACGGCATACCGCAGAGAGGCCAGCGGCTGCCCCAACTGACGACCTTCCGGCGACAGGGACCAGCGGCCATCGGGGTCGACGTGGAAGCGGGAGTCCGGCGCCAGGAGGGTGAAGACCGCCGCCGACGCCGCTCCGGGGTGGCCCTGGAGGCCCAGAACCTCCGCCGCGAGGTCGAGCGTGTGGACGGGTCCATCCCTGAGGAGATCCGCGGCCCTGCGGACCAGGCCCCCATCGGCCCGTCCCGTCACGGCCCCAGGCTCGCGTGTCGGCTCAGCGAAAAGGACAGGGCCTCGAGCTCCATGACGAGGCTCACGTCCTTCAGCGCCACGCCTTCCGGGACCCGCAACCGGGTGGGGGCGAAGTTGAGGATCCCCCGCACGCCCGCCGAGACCACCCGGTCCACGACCCCCTGAACCGCCTCCACGGGCACCGCCACGATGGCCACGTCCACGCAGTGGCGCCGGATGATATCCTCCAGGCTCGCGCTGTCTCCGATGACGACTTCGCCCCAGCGCTGCCCTACCTTGCTCGCGTCCGCGTCCAGCACCGCCACGATGTCGAACCCCCGCGAGCGGAACCCCGCGTAGTCGAAGAGAGCGGAGCCGATGCGGCCCGCCCCCACCAGGACCACGCGCCAACGGCGCTCCAGGCCCATGATCCGCTGGAGGTGCTCGCGCAGGTCCCGGACCGCGTACCCGAGTCCCCGTTTCCCGAACGAACCGAAGTGGGACAGGTCCTTTCGCACCTGGGCGGCCGTCGTGCCCGAGCGCCCGGCCAGATCCTCGCTCGACACCGTGGCGATGCCCTCCCTCTCCAGAGCCTCCAGGATTCTGAGGTAGAGAGAGAGGCGCCGGACTGTGGAATCGGAGATCTTGCGCGTCACGTTCGGAGCCCTGACCAGTTCCCCCGCACCGCTTGTGAAAAGTATCACAAAACTAGGGGCCCGGAGGCGGCGGGGCAACGCGCCAGCGCGTCAGAGACCTCGAGCCGAGCGACCCGGCAGACGCCGGGAGAGGTCGATGAAGTCCTCGGGGGAGAGCGTCTCCGGCCGGCGCGTCAGGTCGTATCCTCCCTCCCGGGTCAGAGACTCCAGCACCTCCGGACCGTATCCGGCGTCGGGATGGTCCCGGAGGGTCTTGCGAAGCTGCTTGCGGCGCCACTGGAAAGCCAGGCGCGTCAGGGCGCGCAGAGCCAACTCCTCTTCCGGAGCGAGAGGTTCCGGACGGACGGGCGTGACGCGCACGACCGTCGAGTCGACCCGGGGCACGGGACGGAAGGCCGTGCGGGGAACGTCCAGGACCTTCACAGCGGTGGCCACGGACCGGACACCCACCGCCAGCGCGCCGTACTCCGGGGTGCCCGGCGCGGCGACGATGCGTTCGGCCACCTCCCTCTGGACCATGATGAGGATCTCGGCGGGCCGGGGGCGTTCCAGGAGCTTGAAGAGGATGGGGGTGGTGATGTTGTAGGGGATGTTACCCACCACGCGCGCCTGCTCGGGGAACTCCAGGTGGGATTCCAGAGGCACCTTGAGCACGTTCCCGTGGATCACGAGTACGTCCGCGCGGTCTCCGTAGCGGTCACTCAGCTCCGCCGCCAGCCCGTCGTCGAGCTCCACGAGCACGAGCCGCCGCACCCGCCCCACCAGGTGCCGAGTCAGGGCTCCCCTGCCGGGTCCGATCTCCAGGACCTCGTCCTCCGGCCCGGGGTCCAGGGCGGCCGCGATCTTCCGCTGGAGGTTGCCGTCCACCAGGAAGTTCTGGCCCAGAGACCTCTTGGCCCTCACCACGGTAGAGTCCGTTCCGGCGGGCCGCTAACCACGAAGGAGGATGGCGGTCCGGTCGTCCGAGGGGATGGACGCCGTCACCTTCTTGGACAGTTCGAAGAGGATCTGGATGATCTCCCTCGGGGACCGGTGCCGGTTCTCGGCCACCTGGCGAAGCACGAAGTCCTCCCCGTTTCCGGTAGCTTCGGAGGTGAGGGAGTCCGACAAGCCGTCGGTGAAGAGGAAGAGCAGGTCGGCCTCTGGCGTCCACGGTACCTCGCTCTGCCCGTAGGCGTCGGGCCCGGCGAGCCCCACCGGAGGGTCGGTGGCGTCCAGACGTTCCAGAGCACCATCCCCCCGCACCATGAAGGCGTGCGGATGCCCCGCGTTGCTGTAGACCAGCCTCCTGCCGACGGGGTCCAGGACTCCGTAGAAGAGAGACAGGAACATCTCGGTCATCTCGAGCTCGTCCCGCAGGGCGTCGTCCACGTGATGCAGGACCTTGGTGGGCGTCCCGTGCTCCGCGGCGTAGATCGACACGGCGCTCATGGACAGGGCCATGATGAGCGCCGCCGGAAAGCCGTGCGTGGACACGTCGCCGATCATCACGCCGATCCTGCCCTCGGGAAGCCGGATGAGCTGGTAGAAGTCCCCCCCCACCTGTTCGTGGGGTTCGACGCGCGCCGCCACGCGCTCGGGATCGAAGTCGTCCACGGACCGGAGGAGCTTCATCTGGAGGTTGTGCGCCAGTTCCATCTCCCGGGCCATCCCCTCCCGGCGCAGGCTCTCCCTCACGAGGCGGTTGTTCTCCAGGGCCGCGCCCACCTGGCTGGCGATCGCCGCCAGGAGACGCTTGTCGCCAGCCGTGAAGGGCCCGCCCCGGCTCCGTCCCAGCACGTTGATCACTCCGACCGTCCGGGACTCCCCTCCCTGAGGCGAGTAGTGGATCGGCACGGACAGGTTGTCCTCACCCGTGTCGGCGACGGCGTACCCGTCCGGGGGGTCCTGGCCCGCCGCCATCCGTGCCTGGCCCTCGCGGAACACCCGGGCGGTCACCGAGTCGGGATCGTCCACGCGGATGGGCCCGTCCCTGCCCTCCTCCCCCACCCACGCCTTCAGTTCCAGGAGGGTGTTTTCCTCGTCGAACTGCCACAGCGAACCGCGCCGCGCGCCCAGGTTCTCGCACACGTCGGCCAGGATGTCCTTGGCCGCCTCGCTCATCGCGAGGGTCGTGCCCAGGGTGTCCGAGATGGAGTAGAGGAGGTTGATCTCCTCGTAGCGCCCGCGCAGCTCCTCGGTGAAGTAGTGGATCTCCTGGGAGAGATCGAAGATGCGCTCCGCCACACCCGAAAGGACCGTCAGGATGCGGCACGCGTCACCCTCGTCGTCCCCCCACACGTCCAGCAGGAATTCGGGGCCGTCGCGGGGCGCCAGACGGGTGTGACAGGTGGGAGGATCTTCGGAGGAGGCCTGCGGGTCGGAACCGTTCTCCGCGGACGGATACAGGCGAAGCGGACCGGCTTCCGTGATGACCTGGAGCCTCGTCCGCACTCCGAGCCCGGTGGCGAACTCACCCATGACCTCAGAGAGGGCCCTCCGGACCCCGCGCGGCAGGACGCCCTCGATCCCGGACGCCTCGGAGGTCATGCCCGGGAAGCTCCCTCCATCCTCGAGTCCGGATCCAGACGCAGGATCAGCGTCACCGAGTTGCCCGTGGAGTTGTAGCTCACGTCGTCCAGGAGCTGGCGCATGAGGAACAGCCCCCGTCCACAGGTCCGGGTGAGGTTCTGGGGCGCGGTGGGATCCGGAACCGCCCTCGGATCGAAGCCGCAGCCTTCGTCGGTGATGCGTGCCGTGATGGCGCTCTCACCCACCGTGACCTCGATCCGCACCTTCTTGCCCGGATCCTCGGCATTGCCGTACAGCATGGCGTTCGAAAGCGCTTCGGTGAGGCCGACGCGGAGGTTCAGGCGCAACAGCCGGGCGTACTCGTCGCACGCGTCACACCGCTGAACCACGTAGTCCACGGCGCGCTCGATGGAGCGGACGTCGTTGGGCAACTCGAGGACTAGAATGGGCTCCATCCTGTGGTCGAAGGTGGAGGGAAGGGCTTCTCGATCTCTCGCTGGGCGGCCCAGCGGCTTCAGAGTCCTTCCAAGGCGCCGTCCCGCGTTTCAGCGATCTTGAAGAGCGTGTCCAGCTTGGTGAGCTCGAACAGCGTCCGGAGATCCTCGTTGAGGCTGGAAAGGCGCAGCTCTCCTCCCCTCTCGCGGATCTTCTTGGACAGGCTGACCAGGACGCCCAGGCCCGAGGAGTCGATGTAGCCCGTGTTCGAGAAGTCGATGACGAACTTCCGGTCGCCGGCCTCCAACTCCTCGAGAACCTTCTGCTTCAGTTCCTGCCGGTTCCCGACGATGAGTTGGCCTTCGACATCCACGATGGTGACATCGTCCTGCTTATTGACCTGAAAACCCATTCGCTTCCTCCGAAAACCGTGGCGTCCGCTTCCGGCCACTCCGTGTCGAACGCGGCTTCGCCGCAGCCAGTACGGGGTTCGGTGCCTCAGGTCGCAAGAACCTGAAAGACGGAAAAATGATAGCCGTATAGCCGACCTGGAAGCAAGAACTTCGCTTCGGGAGCCGTCGCCGTGCCGCGCACGCTGTCTCAGGTCGCCATCAGCGCGGTGATGCAGGCCGTCTCCACGATGTCCGCGGGCGTGGCGCCGCGGGACAGGTCGCAGCACGGCCGGTCCAGTCCCTGGACGATCGGCCCCAGGGCCGTGGCCCCGCCGATGCGTTGCGTCAGCTTGTAGGCGATGTTGCCGGCGTTCAGGTCGGGAAACACCAGCACGTTCGCGCGCCCCGCCACCGCCGAACCCGGCGCTTTGCGGGCACCCACCGACTCGATGAGCGCCGCGTCCCCCTGGAGCTCCCCGTCGGCGGGCACCCCGGGCATCCGCTCCCGGAAGAGCTCCAGGGCCTGGACCACCTTGTCGACGAGGGGGCCCGAGGCGCTCCCCCGGGTCGAATAGGACAGGAAGGCCACGCGGGGCTCGTCTCCCACCACCCCGGCCCGAGCCCGCGCCGCCGACACGGCGATGTCCGCGAGTTGCTCCGACGTGGGATCCGGGACCACCGCACCGTCCGTGTACGTCAGCACCTCGCTGCCCCACCCCCGGAAGTCCGGCACCACCATGTAGAACGAGGAGGACACGGTCCGGATGCCCGGGGCGGGGCCCACGCACCAGAGAGCCGCCCGGATCACGTCCCCCGTGGCGTGTGCCGCGCCCGCGACCGAAGCATGGGCCTCACCGCGGCGGACCATGAGCGCGCCCCGGATCAGCGGGTCCCGAGCATGCGCCTCGGCCTCCTCCGGCGTCATTCCCTTGTGGCTCCGACGCTCGAGCAGGTCCCGGGCGAAGGACCCGGCCCGGTCGTCCGCCGGATCCTCCACGCGGACGGCGCCCGGAACGGGGACGCCGGCGGCGGCAAGGCCGGCGCGCACCGCCTCCTCGGGACCGAGGACGATGGGCTCGACAAGACCCTCGGCCAGGATCTCCGCCA
>DASWKP010000236.1:0-5184 GCA_036396575.1 Longimicrobiales bacterium
GTCCACATGGCGTAGAGCTCCCACATGTGGCCCAGGTAGCCTCCCGTGGCGAGCATGGTCGGCCGATGACGCAGGATCGAGCCGACCAGCCCCCATGAGAACGGCCTGCGCCCGAAGCGGTGGGGTCCGTCGCGGTAGCCAGCGAACACCAGGATGGCGGCCGCCGTGCCCGCCGCCGACGCTCCCAGCACCACCGCATGCACTCCCGCCCCTCCAGCGGCCTTGAGGAGGTATGGCGTGGCCTTTCCGACGGTCAACGCTCCCACCACGGTACCGATCGCGAGCCCTCGCGCGGACCGGAACCACGTGGCGATCATCTTCATCCCCGGAGGATAGACGCCGGCCAGGAAGAACCCCGTGAAGAACCGGGCCGCCAACGCCGTGTCGAAGCCGGGAACGGCCAGAAGGGCGGCGTTGGACAGCGCCGCCAGCAGGGCGGAGACGCCGAAGTACGGTCGGGAAGGCACGACGTCCGCGAGGTTGAGCAACGCCGCCGTCGCCGTCCCGACGACGAACCCCAACTGGACCACCGTGGTCAGCCAACCCACTTCGCTGGCCGAGAGGGACCAGCGAAGCTGGAGGTGAGGGGACACCGCGGCCGCCGTGAACCACTCGCTCATGCCCAGGAGGAGAGCCACGGACACCAGGGCCAGCATCCTCCAACGGCGCGGATCCTGGTCGAAGGGCTCCGGTCCCGCGACGGCGGCCACTTACCGACCCGCCATCTTCCTCACCACGAACCAGACGTTGGCGGGCCGCTCGGCGAGACGGCGCATGTACCATGGAAACCAGTGCGCCCCATAGCTCACCAGGACCCTCAGCCTCGTCTCGGACCTGAGAAGGCGATCCTGCTCGGCCCGCCCGATCCCGAACAGCATCTCCACCTCCCACCTGGAAGGATCGAGAGCCAGTTCGTGGGCCCGGGTCTGGGCGTCTCGGATCAGCCGGGCGTCGTGCGTCGCGATCCCCACCCTCCCCACCCTGTCGGCCGCCGCGTGGCGCAGAAGCTGTGAGGCGAGTTGCCGGTAGGTGGCATCCACCGTGGCTTTGCGGGGAAAGGCAACGTCCGGCGGCTCCCGGTAGGCTCCCTTCACGAGACGGATCGCGGGCTTCAGGGGAACGAGCGCTTCGACGTCCGCGGCCGTCCGGCGGAGATAGGCCTGAAGGCAGACCCCCACGTTCTCGTTGTCCTCCCGAAGGGCGCGGAAGAGCCCGAGCGTGGTGTCGACGTACGCGCTGGATTCCATGTCGATCCAGACCATGGAGTCGCCGGCGGCCCGGAGAAGCTCACGGAGACCGTCCCGCGCCAGTTCGACGCTCAGGTCGAGCCCGAGCTGGGTGAGCTTGATGGACAACTCCATGTCCAATCCCCGCTTCCGGATCTCGTCCAGGAGCCCCACATAGTGGGTCACCACGGCTCCCGCCTCGGCCTCGTTCTCCAGGTTCTCCCCGAGAAGCGTGACCAACGTCGGGGCGCCCCTCGCCCCCAGACGCTCGGCCTCCCGCAACGCGTCGGCTGGCTCCTCCCCAGGCATGAAGCGACGGGACGCGCGTTGGACGAAGCCCATGCGGGGCAGGCGCTGGACCATGAACGGGTTGGTGGAGGCCCACAGCAGGGCGGAGCGCATGAGGCTCACGTGGCCCACTCCGATTCGGGAGGAGGATGGGTCAGCTACGTGCCGGCCCGGACGTGCGCCCAGGCGGCCGTAGCCGAAACTCCCGATATCGTGGCCCCTCCGTCCCTCGGGGGCCAGGTCCGCGAGAATCTCGGCGGCCCTCCCCGAGGCGACGGTTCAGGCCGGGCGGATCAATGAACCTCGAAGATGACGGGCAGGGAGATCCACACGCCAACGCTTTCGCCCCGATAGCTGGCAGGCTCGAAGACCATCGTCGCGGCCACTCTCAGCGCCGCCTCGTCCAGGACTTCGCTGCCGGAGCTCTCCTTGATCAGAACGCGCTCGACCTCGCCGCTCGCGGCAATGAAGAACGCCACTAGGGCCCGGCCCCCGATCCCCGCGTCCCGGAGCAGCGGGGGATACTCTCGCTCCAGCGCCTGCCGGACGTCCTCGACGTTCGTCATTTTCGGGGCGGCCGTGAACGGCGTGAACGTGGGGGCGGCCGAAAGCTCGGTCTGGTCCCTGGGAGATGCCGCGATCTCGCCCGCGGCCGGTTCCGACGCGACCGCAGTCCCGTCGGTCTCCCGCTGTTCCGTGTCGACCCGGAAGGCGATCGGCAGCGAGATCCACACCGGCACCGGTTGTTCCCGGTTGAGGGCCGGCGAGAACCTCATCACGCCGGCCACCCTCAGAGCAGCCTCGTCCAGGGCGGCATGGCCCGATGACGCGCCGATTCGGGTGTCCGTAACGACGCCCTTCTCGGTGATGAAGAGGTGAACGTGCGTGGTGCCACCGATACCGGCGTCGCGGAGCATCGGCGGATACTCCCTTTCGAGAAGGGCCACCACCTCGGAAGGATTGAGGATCCCGGGCCCCTTGGTGAACGGAGTGAACTCGGGCGCCTTCCGCGGCGCGGGCGCCTGCTCCACCGCGGGCGCCTGCTCCACCGTGGGCGGCGCGGCGGACGCGGGCAGGGCCGGGATGGCGATGGCGGGTCTTGGCTCCTCCACTTCCGTGGGCTGCTCGGAGGAGCCGTCCGGGCCCGGCACGAGGCACGCCGCGGTCAACAGCGCGGCCCCGAAGCCGCTAAGGACCGACGCCCGGCGGAAGGCGTGCCGGGGTGGCGGCGCAACCACCTGGAGCACGCGACGCGACAGGGACGATCTCGCCTCGGAGAAGGCCGCCATGGAAGGCAGGTACCGGGGAGATCGTCGGCCCACCTCCAGGAGAAGCCGCCCGTAGCGTCGGCGCACACCGGGAGAGGACGAGCGCAGGACCCGGTGATCGCAGTCCATCTCCACCGCGATTCGCAGCCGGCGAAGGCCCCACCACAGGGGGGCGTTCCAGGGCAGGAGGGCACAGGCCACCACGGCCGCGAAGACCAGGAGCGGATCCTTGGCGCGCACGTGCTCGCGTTCATGCGCCAGGATCAGGCTCCGGCTCTCGGGGGATCCGTCGACCACCCAGGCCGGCAGGACGATCCTCGGCCGCACCAGGCCGAGGACCGCCGGGCCCACCTTCTCGGACACCAGCACGCGCTCCCCATCCAACGAGCGCTCCAGCCAACGGGCCGCGTCCCGGACGAGGGAGACCCGGGAGGCCAGGAGCATGCCAAGGAGAATCACCGACGACCCGAACCACGCGCTCAGGAAGAGGATCTCGACGCGCTCGAAAAAGCCCGTTGCGGTCGGCGTCATGCCCACCGCGAGAGGCGACAGGGCCACGACCATGCCGGCGGCGCCCGGGACGCCCTCCACGAGGCCGGCTACCGAGGCGGTTCCGCCCAACGCCACCAGAGCAAGCCCCGCGGCGGGGATGGCAAGCCCCGCGAGCATTGCCCCTCCCCAGGCAACGCGTATCGGTCTGCCCAGAAGGGCCAACGACCGTTCCAGGGGAATGGCGGCCAACACGGTGAGGGCAGCCACCAGAAGCGAGTAATACACCCATGACATGACCACGAGACTCCTCCGGACCCGAGGAACCGGGAACCAGCCCGTTCCCACGTTTCTACGATTGATGTAGTTGCATCTTACGGCGTGGGGCTCGGACATGCAACTATTTTCATAGTAATGCCCTCGCGGCACGCGGTTGGACCGGACCGATGGGCACAGCGGTCGCCGCCCGCTTGACCCGCTGGAGCCCACCCGAGCAAGTTGGGCTCGCCATGCTCCTCGACCAGCGCTCCGAGCGGTGCGTTCCGGGCCGCGCTCTCCTCCTCTCCCTGGCGGCCCTTGCGGTCCCGGTGGTGGGAGCGCTCCGCTTTCCGGAAGCACTGGGTGAACAAGGGGCGCTTCTGTGGCTCCTGGCCCTCGTGCCGGCGTTCCTGCAGGCCTACCACAGGGGCTGGCGTGGCGTGGCCACCGCCCTGGCCGTGGGAATGGCCACCCTGTCGTCGACCCAGGCCATCGTGCTTTGGCGCGGCCTGGCCGTCCCGGACCTGCTTCTTGGCGTGGTCGTTGCCTACCTGGCCATCGCCCTGGGCATCGGCTGGATCGCCGAGCTGCTCCACCGTCAGCGGGCTGAGGTGGAGGACCTGGCGCTCACGGACCTGCTCACGCACCTGCCGAATCGGCGACACGCCCGCGTCTTCCTGGACAACGAGTTCGCCGCGGCGGCGCGCGGACGCCTGCTTTCGGTGGTGCTCTTCGATCTGGACCGCTTCAAGCAGTTCAACGACCGATACGGCCATCCCGCCGGCGACGAAGCCCTTCAGGCGTTCGCGGAGGTTCTCGCCCATACGACCCGTCGCAGCAACCTCTCGGCGCGTTTCGGCGGCGAGGAGTTCGTCTCCATTCTGGCGGGCTCCGACGGCGAGGGAGCCGTGGTGTTCGCCGAGAGGGTGCGGTCGGGGCTACAGGCTCGCCACCTCGGCGACGACCCCCTGACGGTGAGCGCGGGGGTGGCCTGTCATCAGCCCGCGATGTCGTCCCCTGACGAACTGCTGGCGGCCGCCGACGAGGCGCTCTACGAGGCCAAGGACGCCGGGCGAAACTGCGTCCGGCTCTATGCCGGGACCCCGCCCGAGGCCGTGGCCGGCCACCTTCCGGACTCCCTCATCACGGACTCGTTCGGTCCCGCCGACAGCTATCCGCGAGCCGACACGGAGATCGGCAAGACTCCCCCTCCCCCCGAACTGTTACCCGACCCGGGCCCGCCGTTCGGGACGGGGCACCGGGCCTTGCTCGTGGAGGACGAAGCCTCGGTCCGGGAACTCATCGCCACGTATTTGCGACGCGAGGGCTTCGCCGTCACGTCTGCGGCGTCGGTGGCCGAAGGCGTCCGTGCCCTCAAGGAGGAGTTCGACGTCGTGGTGACCGACATCCATCTCCCGGGCTCCAGCGGACGTGATCTCGTCGCGGCCGTCAAGTCCCGCTGGCCGGTCACGCAGGTGCTGGTCATGACGGGGCTTCAAGACGCTCAGGTAGCGGCTCAGGCACTGGACGCGGGGGCGGATCGTTATCTCTTCAAGCCGTTCGGCCTGCCGGAGCTGCGGACCCACCTGCTCGACGCTCTTTCCCGGCGGGAGCGCCTCCTCCAGGAGAGAGCGCGCAAACAGGATCTCAGCGGG
>DASWKP010000237.1:0-4435 GCA_036396575.1 Longimicrobiales bacterium
TGATCGCCGCCGTCAGCGTCGTCTTCCCGTGGTCCACGTGCCCGATCGTTCCCACGTTCACGTGCGGCTTCGTCCGCTCAAACTTCGCCTTGCCCATCGCTGTCCTCTGCCATGTTGTTGGTCGGACCCGGTGCGGGTGCGGGTGCCGAGTCGTTGCCTCGCGATGCCACCCCAGGGTCCGCGTGGACGCTGGAGCCAGAGCTCCGACCGGGGCTTGAACCCGGGACCTCTTCCTTACCAAGGAAGCGCTCTACCACTGAGCTATCGGAGCGCCCTCTCGCGGGGCCGCCCCGTCCATCAGCCGCCCCGTCCGTGTCAGAGCGGGAGACGGGACTCGAACCCGCGACCCTCAGCTTGGAAGGCTGATGCTCTAGCCAACTGAGCTACTCCCGCGGCACAGCCCTCCCTCATCCCCGAAAACAGAATCCCGTGAACGATTTCCAGACCCAACGGCGGCAGCCTGCCACCGTTCGGATCAGGGGAAAGAGCGAGAGCCTGTAAAGGTTACGCCTCGGGCCCCGGGGGTCAAGAGGGTGGGCCGAGGTGCCAGGCCAGCTCCGGAAAGGGGACCGGGGCGGCCCCGGAGACGACGAGAGACCGCCGCGCCGGCGAGGGCGGCGGCCTCGGTCATCGAGGGACATGGTGGGGGTAGGATTCGAACCTACGTAGGCGTACGCCAGCAGATTTACAGTCTGCCCCGGTTGACCGCTTCGGTACCCCACCCGGATCGACTCCATCGGCTCCCCACCGATCCGTGGGGACCGGCGGACCGAACGGGCCACCCCGGCTTCGGTGGTGTCCTGGAATCAGCCTGAAAGCTTAATGAGGCTGTCCGGACCCATCAAGGTGGGCCTTCCCTTTCTCGTGTCGTATGCGACCAGAGCCGACCCCGGGAATCGAACCCGGACCAGCTGATTACAAATCAGCCGCACTACCATTATGCTAGGTCGGCCTGCGACCGGCGCCACCATCGGCCCTCAACTCCCTGGCTCGGGCGCGGCACGCACGATCTTGTACCGGGTCCCGCCCGACGCGTCCTCCAGGACCACTCCCGCCGCCGCCAGCTCGTCTCGGATCTCGTCGGCCCGCTGAAAATCCCTGGACCTCCTCGCGTCCGCGCGCTGCCGGATCATGTCCTCGATCCACGCTTCGGTCTCGGTGTCCACACCGAGGTCACGCCGGGCCACCTCGAGCAATCCCAGCGCCTCGTCCATGGAGCGGAGAGCCCGAAGGGCGTCCTCCCGCTCGCTGGGCCGCACGGCCGGGGCGGCGTCCAACGCCGAGTTCACCCGGCTCACCAGAACGAAGACGGCCGCCAGCGCGTCCGGCGAGTTCAGGTCCGAATCCAGCGCGGTGCGGAACTGGTCCAGCGCCGTGGCGGCAAGCCCCGGAAGGGCCGAGGTCGGCGCGCCGTCGGACACGGGAGTGTCATCCAACCGCCTCTCGAAGTCCAGCAGGCGCCGCACCGCCCGCGCCGATGCGTCCAGCCCCTCCCGCGTGAAGTTGAGCTCGGCGCGGTAGTGGGCACTCAGGAGCAGGTGGCGGATGGCGGCCGGCGAGTAGCCCTCGTCCAGGAGATCCCGGAGGACGATGAAGTTTCCCAGGGACTTGGACATCTTGCGCCCGTCCACCCGGAGGTGCTTCACATGGAGCCAGTAACGGGCGAAGGGCTTGCCCGTGGCCGCCTCCGACTGGGCGATCTCGTCCTCGTGGTGTGGAAAGACGAGGTCCTCTCCTCCCAGGTGGATGTCCAGGCTCTCGCCGAGCTCGGCCAGGCTCATGACCGAGCACTCCAGGTGCCAGCCCGGGCGGCCCCTGCCCCACGGCGAGTCCCACGCGGCTCCGGCCTCTTCGTCCCTCCCCTTGGCCGCCTTCCAGAGCACGAAGTCCCGCACGTCGTCCTTGTCGTACTCGTCGACGGCCACCCGCGCGCCGGGCTTGACCGCGTCCAGGTCCACGCCGGAGAGCTTGCCGTACTCCGGAAAGGAGGCGATGGAGAAGTAGACCGAACCGTCCTCGGCCACGTACCCGTGCCCGCTGTCCACGAGGCGCTGGACGAACTCCACCATCCGGGGGATGTACCGCGTGGCCAGCGGGTAGGCGTCCACGTCCCGGATCCCCAGCGTCCGGGCACCGTCGACGTAGGACGCGGCGAACGGCGGAGTGTACTCGGCGATGGTGACGCCCTCGGCGAGAGCCCCATCGATGGTCTTGTCGTCCACGTCGGTGAGGTTCACCACGAACCGCACTCCGTAGCCGCTCCACTCCAGATAGCGGTGGAGCAGATCGTAGACGATGAAGCTCCGGTAGTTGCCGATGTGGGCGTGACCGTAGATGGTGGGGCCGCAGGCATACACGCGCACCCGACCCGCCTCCATCGGGTCGAACACGTCCAGGGATCGGGTCAGCGTGTTGTAGAGCTTCAGGGCCATGGCCTTGAAACGGTTCCGGAGAAGATGCGGATCTCCGCGATCCGCCAGGCGCCATCGGTCACGAAAAACCCCACGAACACCGTGTAGGGTCCCCGAGCGGAAGGTCCGGCCGCGGCTGACCAGGCCAACTCGGCGAAGCCCTGTCCCGGCGTGCCCCCGAGATCCTCCACCCGCGTGAGCGTGGCGGTTCCGGGGCCCGCCTCCACGAGGAAGTCCGCGAGAGCCGCCCGAGCCTGTCGGGTGCCCAACGCCGGACTCGATCTCCCGGGAAGGTGGAGCCCGATTCCCTCCGGCCTCATGAGGGCCGCCAGGGAGGCGACGTCCCCCCCCGACCAGGCCGCCGTCAGACGGAGCGCCGCCGCCCCGAGATCCTCCTGGCCGGGCGCCGGTGCGGGCGCCATCCCCACCGCGACGACCGCGGCCATGATGGCAACCGCGGCCGGGCGGACGCCTCCCCCGGTCCGTCCGCGGCGGTGGGGGCGGACCCCATCAGGACTCACGGCCGCCACCGGGTTCCGCCCCCCGGGGTGCCGCCCCCGGTCCGTGCGCCGCCGCGAGCTCTTCGTAGACCCGAGCGAGCGCGGCCCGCGGGTCCGGGGCCTCCGTCACCGCCCGGCCCACCACCAACAGGTCGGCACCCAGCTCCACCGCTTCGCCCGGCGTAGCGACCCGGCTCTGGTCGTGGGCCTCGCCACCCGGCAATCGTATGCCCGGCGTCACGATGAGGAAGTCAGCACCCAGGTGCCGCCTGATGGCCTGGGCCTCCAGCGCTGAAGCCACGACTCCGTTCAGGCCGCTGTCCCGGGCCAGCTCGGAGAGCCGGACCACCTCGTCTCTCAAGGAGAGGATCGTCCGGCCCCAGGTGACCTCCACGTCCGAGGCCGTGAACGACGTGAGGAGCGTAACGCCCAGGATGCGTAGCGCCGCGGGCTCTTCGCGGGCCGCCTCCCTCGCGGCCCGCGCGGCGGCCTCCATCATGGCGGCCCCGCCGGCGGTGTGGACCGTAAGAAGGTCCACCTCCCACTCCGACGCGGCCACGACGGCCCGCGCCACCGTGTTGGGGATGTCGTGGAGCTTCAGGTCCAGGAAGACCCTCTTGCCCATGGCCCTGAGATCGCCGATGACGCCCGGGCCCGCCCGCGTGTACAGTTCGAGGCCCACCTTGTAGAACCCTGCCTGGTCACCGAGGAGCTCCACGAGGGCCAACGCCTGGTCCCGGGACGGCACATCCAGGGGAATGATGACGTCGGCCACGGGCGGTTAGCTCAACGTTCCGGGGTGGGCGAGGGATGTCCGAGCGCGATCTGGATCGTCATGGCGGCTCTCCTACCCCCTGATGCCCGCGATGTCCCCATGCGCTTCGCGCAGGTTCGTCAGGGCCGAATTCAACCGACCGTGTCCGACCGCTCCCGGACCAGGATGTCCAGCTCAGCCGCTTCCCGGGACACCTCGCTCAGGAGGGCGTCAAGAGCCAGAGCGAGGTCGCCTTCCAGGCGTTGGAAAGCTTCCCCCGCCCCCGCCTCTCCCCGGGCCGTGGCCACGTACGGATCGTCGGGCAGGTCCCAGAGGCGGAGCCGCAAGGAGGTCCGATCGGCTTCCTCATCCGTCAGGGCCAGGGCGGCCAGGAGCGCTTTGCCACGCCACGGCGCCTCCGCGTCGTCGGCGTATTGAAGGAAGAGCCGCCGCGCGAGCTGGCGGGCCTCGAGTGCGTCCCGGGCCATTTCGGCGGCGGCGAAAAGCGAGGGCCCCGCGTCTCCTTCGCGGGCGCGTGACGCCAGCAGCTCCACCATACGCACCGCCACCAGAAGCTCCAGCACGGCGGCGTCTCCCACGCCGGGCAGGAGGATGGCGCGCACACCATCCAGCTCGCGTACGTCCCAGACCGACGCCAGGTGAAGGCGGGCGAGAAAGCGTCGGGCCCGAGCGGCTTCGGGACCCGCGCCGCCGGCGACCCGCTGGGCCCCGGCGACGGCGCGGGCGGTGTCGCCCGCCTCCAGGTAAAG
>DASWKP010000238.1:0-12499 GCA_036396575.1 Longimicrobiales bacterium
TCCACACGGTGACGGCGTTCCTCTACTCGGGGCTGGGCGCGAGGCCCTTCTGGCTCACGGCGATCCTGGCTCCCCGCTTTCTGGCCTCGGCGTTCGCTGCCGGCCCCAGCCTCCTGATCCTCCTGGCCCTCGTCGTGCGCCGTTTCGGCGGCTTCGACGTCGGGCGGCAGGCGATCCGAACGCTCGGGACCATCGTAGCCTACGCCATGGCGATCAACGTGTTCTTCGTGCTCGTGGAGGTCTTCACCGCTCTCTATAGCGGCATGCCCCACCACCAGCACCCCTTCCAGTATCTGTTCGTGGGTCTGGAGGGACACAGCGCCCTGACCACGTGGACATGGGTGGGGAGCCTCCTGGGCGCGCTGAGCGTCGGGCTGCTCCTGGTCCCCCGGGTGCGACATCACGAGGGCTGGCTGGCCCTCCTGTGCTGCGGCGTAATCGCGTCGCTGTGGATCGAGAAGGGCTACTCCCTGGTCGTGGCGGGCTTCATCCCCTCACCCACCGGGGTCGTCACGGAATACGCGCCGACGTTGCCGGAGGTCGCCATTACGGTCGGCGTCTATGCGGTGGGAGGTCTGATCCTCACCGTCCTGTACAAGTTGGTCCTGAGTGTGAGAGCGAGAGTGCAACTGGCATAACCGTGAAGCGTGGCCACCGAATGCCCCGGCCACGGACAAGGAGAAAACGATGGCAGAGTCGCGGGAGAACGGAACTCCCCTGTTGGATGAGCTGGAAAAAGGGCCATGGCCCAGCTTCGTCACGCAGATCAAGGAGATGGCCGACGAGGGCAAGGAGGAGTGCAAGCAGCTCCTGGCGCTGCTCGAGCGGTCCTATCACGAGAGGGTCGGGCACTGGAAGCACGGCGGCATCGTCGGCGTGCTCGGGTACGGCGGGGGAGTGATCGGTCGATACAACGACCTGCCTGAGGAGTACCCGGCCATCGCCCACTTCCACACGCTGCGCGTGAACATGCCCAGCGGGTGGTTCTACACGTCGGACGCCCTGCGCACCCTGTGCGACATCTGGGACGAGCACGGCTCCGGGCTCACGAACATGCACGGGTCCACGGGAGACATCATCCTCCTGGGCACCACCACGGACCAGCTCGAGCCCACGTTCAAGGCGCTCACCGACAACGACTTCGACCTGGGCGGCTCGGGCTCCGACGTTCGGACGCCCAGCGCCTGCGTGGGTCCCGCCCGTTGCGAATGGGCGTGCTACGACACCCTGGACGCATGCAACGACATCACACAGAGCTTCCAGGATGAGCTCCACCGTCCGGCCTTCCCGTACAAATTCAAGTTCAAGTTCGCGGGCTGCCCGAACGATTGCGTGGCCGCCATCGCCCGATCCGACATGTCGATCATCGGGACCTGGCGGGACCAGATCCGCATTGACCAGGACGAGGTCCGGGCCTACGCCGAGGGCGGCATGAACATCGAGCGCGAGATCTGCGGCCGCTGCCCCACCCGCTGCGTGGAATGGGACGGCACCGAGCTCGTCATCGACGACACCAACTGCGTCAAGTGCATGCACTGTATCAACGCCATGCCCAAGGCGCTCCGGCCGGGAACCGACACCGGCGCGACGATCCTGCTGGGTGCCAAGGCACCCATCGTGCAGGGAGCCCTGCTGTCGTCGGTCATCGTCCCGTTCATGAAGCTCGAGCCCCCCTACGATGAGCTGAAGGATCTGGCCGAGCGCATCTGGGACTTCTGGTGCGAGCACGGCAAGAACCGGGAGCGCGTGGGTGAGCTCATCCAGCGCGTGGGCCTGGGCAACTTCCTGGAGGCGATCGATCTCGAGCCCCTCCCGCAGATGATCGCCCACCCGAGGGAGAATCCCTACGTCTTCTATGACGAGTACTTCGAGGAGGAAGACGAGGAGGAGGAGGAAGAGAAGGAACCGGCCCTCGCCCAGGCGGACTGACCGGATACGACGCTTCGAACCGACGATTGAACCAGAACGGAAACCGGGAGAACCATTCGATGGCGACAGTTGAGAGAAGGACCGACATCGGCCCTCCGGACTTCAGGAGATTCCTCCCTCCCGTCATCAAGGAGAACTACGGGAAGTGGAAGTACCACGAGATCCTGAGGCCGGGCGTCATGGTCCACGTGGGCGAGTCCGGGGACAAGCTCTTCACCGTACGCGCGGGCTCGCCCCGGCTGCTGGGCACCAAGCGCATCCGGAAGTACGCCGAGCTGGCCGACAAGTACTGTGATGGGTATCTACGCTTCACCAGCCGCCACAACGTGGAGTTTCTGCTCACGGACGAGGCGAAGATCGAGCCTCTCATCCAGGAGCTGGCGGCGCTGGGACACGGCGTGGGGGGCATAGGGCCCGCCATTTCGAGCATCGTGCACACGCAGGGGTGGGTCCACTGCCACTCGGCGGCGACCGATGCCTCCGGCGTGGTCAAGGCCGTCATGGACGACCTGCACGAGTATTTCGACGGCAGCACACCGATCCCGGGCAAGCTTCGCATCGCCCTGGCGTGCTGCCTGAACATGTGCGGCGCGGTGCACTGCTCGGACATCGCGATCCTGGGCATTCACCGGCGCCCGCCCCGGGTGCAGGGTGGCCTCAACAAGGTGTGCGAGATCCCGAACGTGGTGGCTTCGTGCCCCACGGCGGCCATCAGGCCGACCACCACGAACGGGCAGCCCTCGGTGGAGATCGACGAGGAGCTGTGCATGTTCTGCGCGAACTGCTTCTCCGTCTGCCCGGCCCTGCCCATGGCGGACGCGCTGAACGACGGCATCTCCATCTGGGTGGGCGGCAAGGTCTCCAACGCCCGCTCCGAGCCCACGTTCAGCAAGCTGGCGATCCCGTTCATCGAGAACGACCCGCCGCGCTGGACCGAGGTGGTGCAGAGCGTTCGCAACATCGTGGAAGTGTGGGTGGACGGAGCCCACAAGTACGAGCGCATGGGTGAGTTCATCGAGCGCATCGGCTGGCCGAAGTTCTTCGAGCTGACCGGGATCGAGTTCCAGAAGGAACACATCGACGACTATCGGTTCGCGGGCCTCACGTACAAGCGGTCCGCACAGCTCAGACACTAGGAGCTATAAAGGAGGTGCCCTATGGCCGTCACGACTGAACAGGTGGCGGAGGCCATGTTCAACATGGTTAGTGAGTACCAGGGCAAGAAGAAGCTGAAGGCGATGGACCTGACCAAGGCCATGATCCAGAGGTTCGGCGACGAGGGCTGCGACAAGCAGGTGTGCAAGTCCGCGATTCGCACGCTCATGGACTCGGGACGGTGCGTCTATACCTACTTCGGAGGGAGCTTCATCGAGCTTCCCCACGAGGAAGGCGCCGCGACCTGACGCGGTGGACGCCCCCGTCCGGTGCGCCGGGCGGGGGCGGGCCTTCGGACGTTCTACGAGCTCCCCGCGCTACGGCGCGGGAGGTCCGGGAGCGTGCAACCAGACAAACGAGCAGGTGGTCGCTAGAGGTGGCCCAATGGCTGTCAAAAAGACGGTAAAGAAGAAGAAGAAGTCGTTCGGCTCGCGGGGAGGCTTTTCGGGTGGCGGCTCCCGGGAGCAGTCATCGCTGCGGCCCAAGCACATGGAGAAGCGGCCGCCCTGCACCGACACGTGCCCCAGCGGCAACAGGATCCGCGCGTTCCTGACGACCCTGGCCCAGGCGGAAGCGCTCGGTAAGGCGACCGACCAGGCGTTCACCGAGGCCTGGGAGATCTACACGGACACCAGCCCCTTCCCGTCCGTGTGCGGGCGGGTGTGCCCGGCCCCCTGCGAGACAGGCTGCAATCGCAAGGACAAGGATGCGGCGGTCAACATCAACAAGGTGGAACGGGCCATCGGAGACTTCGGCCTCGAGCACGGCCTGGGTCTGAAGAGGCTCTCCACCGAGGCGAAGCCCGAGCGGGTAGCCGTGGTGGGCGGGGGCCCCAGCGGCCTGTCCTGCGCGTACCAGCTCGCCCGCCGGGGCTATGGCGTGAAAGTCTTCGAGGCGTACGAGAAGCCCGGCGGCATGCTCCGCTACGGCATCCCCGGGTACCGCCTGTCCGAGGCCGTGTTGGACGGTGAGATCCAACGCATTCTCGACCTGGGCGTCGAGCTGCAATGCGGCGTCAAAGTGGGCAGGGACGTCACCATGGACGCCCTCAAGGCCGAGTACGACGCCGTCTATGTGGCCCTGGGAGCCCAGCAGGGCGTGACCCTGGGCGTGGACGGCGAGGACGCGCCCAACGTGTTCAGCGGCGTGGACTTCCTGAGCCGCTTCCACCACGGGGAGAAGCTGGCCCTGGGCACGGACGTGGTGGCCATCGTGGTGGGCGGGGGCGACACCGCCATCGACGCGGCGCGCATCTGCAAGCGCCTGGGCGCCAACGTCACCATCCTGTATCGGCGAACGCTCCAGGAGATGCCAGCCATCAAGGAGGAGGTGGAGGAGGCCATCAAGGAGGGCGTGATCGTCGAGTTCCTCGCCGCTCCCGTGGGCTTCAAGAAGGGCGGCGATGGCCTCGTCAACGCCATGGTCGCCATCCGCATGGAGCTGGGTGAGCCGGATGCGTCCGGCCGTCGCCGCCCCGTGCCCATCGGCGGCTCGGAGTTCGAGATCCCTGCCAGTGCCGTCATCTCCGCGGTGAGCCAGCAGCCCGACTTCAGCGGCTTCGAGGACCTCATCGAGGGCCGGGACTGGATCAAGGTGGACGAGCGCGGCCACACCCGCGCGGACAAGGTGTGGGCGGGGGGCGACGTCACCAACCTCGCCCTGGTCACGGACGCGGTGGGCCAGGGGCGCCGGGCGGCCGAGTCCATCGTGTGCGCCTTCCTGGGCACCGAGCCCGACCGGGACCCCCGGGGCGTGATCCACTCGGACAGGATGCTGCTGGACCATTACAAGCCCATGGAGCGGAACGAGCCCACGACCCTGGACGTCGGCCAGCGCATGGCCGACCTCAACACCGAGGTCAACCTGGGCTTCACCCTCGACCAGACCATGGCGGAGTCCGCGCGCTGCATGAGTTGCGGCATGTGCTTCGACTGCGAGAAGTGCTGGATGTACTGTCAGGACTCCGCCATCGAGAAGCCGATGAAGAAGGGCGATCTCTACCCCTTCAGGCTCCAGAACTGCACGGGGTGCGCCAAGTGCGCGCAGATCTGCCCCTGCGGGTTCATCGAGATGGCGTGAGGACGCTGACGACATGAACGCGCCACGCGTCGTCATCGCGGGTCTCGGCGGGGATGGGGGCAAGACCCTGATCTCCGTCGGGCTCGCGGCGGCGTGGCGCCGGCAGGGCCTCGTCGTCGCGCCGTTCAAGAAAGGGCCCGACTTCATCGACGCCGCCTGGTTGTCTCTGGCGGCGGACGCCCCCTGCGGCAACCTCGACTTCTTCCTGATGTCCGCCGAGGCCATCACCAACGCCTTCACGCGCGGGGCGGCGGACGCCGACGTGGCGGTCATCGAAGGCAACCGGGGGCTCTTCGACGGAAGCGACGCACGGGGTACGTGCTCGACCGCCGAGGTGGCCAAGCTGCTCCGCGCCCCGGTGGTGCTGGCGGTGGACGGCACCAAGCGCACCCGGACGGTGGCCGCCATGGTCCTGGGGTGCCAGGCGCTGGACCCGGACCTGGACCTGGCCGCCGTCGTGCTGAACCGGACCGCCGGCCAACGCCACGAGTCGGTCATGCGAAGCGCCATCGAGGACTCGTGCGGCGTGCCCGTGGTGGGCGCCCTGCCCCGCCTCGCCAGCCACCCCTTCCCGGAACGGCACCTGGGTCTGGTGCCCCCGGAGGAGCACGCCCGCCTCCACGAGGCGGTGCGCATGGCCCGCCGGGCCGCCGAAGAGCACCTGGATCTGGACGCCATCCGCCGCATCGCCACCACCGCGCCTCGCTTGGCTCGTGCCGGGCCAGCCCGACGCCCGACGGCTCCGGTCGTGCCGGCAGGCGGCGCTCCGGTTCGCGTGGGCGTCTTCCGGGACGCGGCCTTCCAGTTCTACTACAGCGACAACCTGGAAGCGCTGAAGCGGGAGGGCGCCGAGCTGGTCTCGATCTCTCCCCTGACGGACGCGTCCCTGCCCCCCGTGGACGCCCTCTACATCGGCGGAGGCTTTCCCGAGTCCTTCGCCGCGACGCTGGCGGAGAACCGCTCCTTCCGGGAAGCGCTGCGCCGGGCCGTGGAGGAGGACCTGCCGGTCTACGCCGAGTGCGGCGGCGCCGTGTACCTGGGACGGGAGCTCCAACTCGAGGGAGTGACGTACCCGATGGCCGGCGCCATCCCGGCGGTCTTCGCCTTCTCCGAGAAGCCCGAAGGCCACGGGTATGTCATCCTGGAGACCGTCGCGGCCAACCCCTTCTACGCCGTGGAGGAGACGCTTCGCGGGCACGAGTTCCACTACACGCACGCGCGGGCCGTCATCGCCGAGAACGTCAGCTTCGCTTTCCGGGTTCTGCGGGGTCAGGGCTTCGGGATGGGTCTGGACGGCCTGTGCTATCGGAACGTGCTCGCGTGCTATACGCACGTCCACGCCCTGGGCACGGAGAGCTGGGCACCCGGGGTCGTGCGGGCGGCTCAGCGCCACAGAGAAGAGCGGCTCACGCTCGGTGGGCCGCACGGAGGCGAGGGCGCGCCGGTCGCCGCCGCGAGGGACCGACCATGACCGGCTCTCCCGACCGTCTCCGCTTCCTGCCCGTGGGCCTGGACGTCCGGGAGCGCGCGTGCGTCGTGGTGGGCGGGGGCGCCGTCGGCACCCGCAAAGCCCTCACCCTCCTCCGGGCCGGCGCCCGGGTTCGCGTGGTCTCTCCCGAGGTCTCAGAAGCCATCGCACAAGCCATCTCGGACGCCGACCCGGACGCCAACTCGGACGCATCAGCGTGGGGCCACCTGGAGTGGCTCCGCTCGGCCTTCCGGGACGAGCACGTGGAGGGCGCCTTTCTGGTGGTGGCCGCCACGGACGACGCGGCGGTGAACGCGGGGGTGGTGGAGGCGGCGGCGCGGGCCCGCGCTCTGGTGTGCGACGCCTCCTCGGCCGACCGCTCCGGGCTCATCTTCGGCGCCATGCTCAGCCGCGAGGACGCCACCATCGCCGTGTTCACCGACGGCCGCGACCCGGGCCGAGCCCGGAGGACCCGCGACCGCCTGGCGGGGCTCCTGCCATGAGCCTCGCGACCGCCGAAGAGCGCCACCGCCCGGCTGAGGCCGGCCACGCCCGGGAGGCGGGCCGCGCATGCTGATCCTCATCGCCCACGGAAGCCGGGACGGCCGCTGGCGCGCGTCGGTGGAATGCGTCGTCGAGGCGCTT
Source organism: Longimicrobiales bacterium (assembly GCA_036396575.1). GTDB lineage: Bacteria > Gemmatimonadota > Gemmatimonadetes > Longimicrobiales > Gaopeijiaceae > DASWKP01. The sequence continues at coordinate 7,277 of DASWKP010000238.1, forward strand.
CAGGACGAGCTGGGCCGGGACGCGGTGCGCCTGGCCTACATGGAGCACACACCTCCGACCCTCATGGACCTGGCCACGGAAGCGGCCGGCGCCGGCCTGAAGACCATCCGCGTCCTCCCCCTGTTCCTCGCCGAAGAGGGACACGTGGAGCGGGACATCGTACCCCTCGTCGAGGCAGCCCGGGACGCCTGGAGCGCGCTGGACGTACAGCTCCTCGAACCCATGGGCCAGCACCCCGAATTCCTGGAAGCCCTCGGCCGCATTGCCGGTCGCGTCGCGAAGGAAGAACCATGATGAACGGAACCGTCTACCTGGTGGGCGCCGGACCCGGCGATCCGGGCCTCCTCACCCTCCGGGGCGCGGAGTGCCTGGGGCTGGCCGATGTCGTCCTGTTCGACTACCTGGTCAACCCCGAGATCCTGGGGCACGCCAACCCGCAAGCCGACCTGGTCGCCCTGGGGCGGCCCCACAGCGGGCGCTCGTTCACACCCGAAGAGATCGTGGACCGCATGCTGGCGGAGGCCGGAGCGGGCAGGACCGTGGTCCGCCTCAAGGGAGGCGACCCGTCGGTGTTCGGCCGCTGCGCCGACGAGACGGGGGCCCTCAGAGATGCGGGCATCCCCTACGAGATCGTGCCGGGCATCACCTCCGGTCTGGCCACGGCGGCCTACTGCGAGATCCCCCTGACCCAGCAGGACGACGCTTCGGCCGTGGCCCTGGTCACCGGGCGGGAGCGCAACTGCAAGCAGGAGTCCTGCCTCGACTACGACGCCCTGGCGGTCTTCCCCGGCACCCTGGTCTTCTATATGGGCGTGGGCCGCGCCAAGGTCTGGAGCACCGCCCTCATGCAGCGGGGCAAGTCGCCGGACACCCCCGTGGGCATCGTCCAGTGGTGCTCCAGGGGCCACCAGCGCTTCGTGCGATGCACGCTGAGCACCGTGGTGGAGACCATCGCTCTGGAGGAGCTACGCCCACCGTCGGTCTTCGTGGTGGGCGAGGTGGTGGCCCGCGCGCCGGAGGAGTCCTGGTTCGCGCGCCGGCAGGGCGCGGCTTCGGGGGCAGCGTCTCCGGAGACGGTCTCCTGGCCCACCCTCGTCCCCGCCGGGGTCCCGGGGAGCGACTGACCCACGGCCGGCGCACCCCCGGGCCTGGAGCCCTCAGCCCTCCGGCGTCACGCCGTGAACCGCCTCCGACAGGAGCCCGGCCACGGTGGTGCGCCGGAGGGTTCCTTCGTGGAAGAGGATCACTTCACCCCGGTCCGAGGCGAGGTCGTGCCTCCCGGCCAGGGCGGAGGCCCGTCCTACCTCCCCGAGGCACCACACGGCCATTCCCCGGACCTGGGCGTCGCCATGGTCCAGCGCCGCCAGGACGCGGTCCCCCACGTCGGCCATGACGTCGGCGGCCAGGGGCCCCAGGCGGCCCATCGCCCACAGGATGCCCGGGCGGAAGTGCTGGAGGTCCTCCTCGGCCATCTCGACCAGCAGATGAGCCACGATGGGCACGTACTCGCCGAACAGGTCCGGGCGGCGGCGCACCACCTCGGCCATGCCCTCGGGCGCGCGCCAGCAGATCGCTCCCGACTCCTCGGTGATGAGCCAGAACAGGCGCCTCAGGTGCTCCCGCACGTAGTGGCGGTGTCCATCGGCCAGCGCCTCCGCCGCCTCTCCCATGGCCTCCACCGCGCGCCAGGCGATGAGGGGATCGGCGTCGTAGGTCAGGGACAGCAGCGTGCCCAGCACCCGCCGGGTCTCCAGCGCCCTCTCCCGGACGAGGTCCAGGCGGCGCTCCACGAGCAGCTCGCGCAACGCGTTCTTCATACCTGCCCATCGCAGGAGGACATCCCATGACACCGGAAGGCGGGATCTCTTCGCTCTGGAAGAAGGAGGACTGGTGGGCCGTGTGGCTCGGCCTGGGCATCCTCGCGTGCGCCATCCTCCTCTTCCTCACCGGCGGGACCATCGAGCCCCTGGCCGTCAGCCCACCCCGGGACTGGACCGCCTTCTCCCTGGTGACGGAGCACTTCGCCGACGCGTGGCTCCGCTACGTCTTCCTGTTCCTGGTCTTCGGCCTGGTGTTCACCGCCTCCACGGCGGTCATGGGCCACAGGGTCAGGCAGTACCTGCCCGGCTTCGCGCTCATCTACGTCGCGTCGGTCCTGATCCTGGTGGTGAGCCAGAGCCGGTTCTTCCACACCTACAGCCTGGAGGCCCCTTTGGTGGCGCTCCTCCTGGGGCTGGTGGTGGGCAACCTGGTGAGGCTCCCGGGCTGGCTCGACGCCTCCCTCCGGACCGAGTACTACATCAAGACGGGCATCGTGCTGCTGGGGGCCACCCTGCCTCTGACGGCCATCGTCACCGCGGGCCCGGTGGCCTTCCTCCAGGCCACCATCGTGAGCGTGTGCACGTGGTTGACCATGTTCTTCGTGGCCACGCGGGTCTTCCATCTCGACAAGCGCTTCAGCGCCGTCCTGGGCGCGGGAGGGGCCGTGTGCGGCGTGTCCGCCTCCATCGCCGTGGGCGGAGCGGTGGACGCCGAGAAGGAGCACGTGGCCATCAGCATCTCCATCGTGTCCCTGTGGGCCCTGGTGATGATCTTCGCGCTCCCCATCGCCTCCAAGGCCCTGGGGCTCCACCCCGGAGTGGCGGGCGCCTGGATCGGCACCAGCGAGTTCGCCGACGCGGCGGGTTACGCGGCCGCCCAGACCATCGCCTCCAACACCGGCTCCGAAGCGCCCATCCAGACGTTCACGCTCATGAAGGTCATCGGCCGGGACATCTGGATCGGCATCTGGGCGCTCATCCTGTCCATCGTGTCGGCCACCATGTGGGAGAAGGCGGGAGAAGCCTCCGGGGAGGGCGGGAAGGGCGAGCGGCGCGTGAAGGCCGGCGTCATCTGGGCCCGCTTTCCCAAGTTCGTCATCGGCTTCTTCGTGGCCTCGGTGGTCATGAGCGTCCTGGTGGCACGCGCCGCCCCCGACCTCGCCGACAGCGTGACGCCGCTGCTCATCACGCCCATCAAGACGCTCCGCACCTGGACCTTCGTCTTCACGTTCCTGTGCATCGGGCTGACCACGCGCTTCCGCGAGCTGGCGAAGTTCGGCATGGAGCCCTTCTGGGCCTTCACCGTGGGGGTGGCGGTCAACGTGCCGCTGGGCTACGTCCTGTCCACCATGGTCTTCGACGAGTTCTGGATGGCGGTCCAGTAGCACCACCTTGGACCGGTCCCGGCCCTCGGGCGCTTCGGATGGCTGGCGTTCTCCGCCAGAGCGATGGAGTGCGCCTGGGCGATCACGTGGCGTCCGTTCTCCGCCAGAGCGACGCAGTGCGCCCGAGCGATCACGTGGCGTCCGTTCTCCGCCAGAGCGATGGAGTGCGCCTGGGCGATCAAGTGGCGTCCGTTCTCGGCCAGAGCGACGCAGTGCGCCTGGGCGATCACGTGGCGTCCGTTCTCCGCCGTGGGCCCTCAAGCGTCCACAACGAGGTCCACGGCGGGATCCGTGGACGATTGGGGGCCCTATTCGCCCTCGATTGACCACGGTCTCGGGACCCTCAGGGCTCCGTGGACACTTCGGCGTCCATATGGCCCCCGATCGTCCACGGACCGCCCCCCATGTCGTCGAATGGTCGATTGGGGTGGGCCGGGCCACCCCCCTCTCACCGTGGGGCACGCCGCGACGCACAGTAGCATGTGCATCAGCCCCGCAGCGGATCGGGACGTCACGGCGACGGGCCCCCGCGCGGGAGCCTCTCCGCGACGGCCGAGCGGAAGCCGCTCGAGGGACGGAGCTTCGGGAGCGGGCCCAGGCCAGAATCGGGGGCTTCCGCCTCATCCTGGCGAGAGGGCCTTCCCGCGAGGGCCGAGCGGAAGCCGCTCGATGGACGGAGCTTCGGGACCGGGCCCAGGCCAGAATCGGGGGCTTCCGCCTCATCCTGGCGAGAGGGCCTTCCCGAGGCGGCACGGAGCTCAGGCGTCTGGCGGAAGGGACGCGCCGGCCGGCACCATGGCCGCCAGGTCGTTGATCGCCGCTGGGACTTTCGTAATCGGCAGAGAGACCGTGAACACCGTTCCCTGCCCCACCTGGCTCTTCACGCGGATGATCCCGCCGTGCTGCTCGATGATCCCGAGAGAGACGCTCAGGCCGAGGCCGGTGCCCTTGGCGTGGTGCTTCGTGCTGAAGAATGGCCTGAAAAGGAGCGCCATGTGCTCGTCCGGAATCCCCATCCCCGTGTCGGCGACGTGGATGTCCACGAAGTCGCCGTCTTCCGATGCCTCGACGGCGATGCTCAGCGTCCCTCCCCCTGGCATAGCGTCGAGCGCGTTCAACACGAGATTCAAGAACACCTGGATGAGCTGGTGCCGGTCGCCGTAGACCGGCGGCAGGTTCTCCTCCACTTCTCCCTGGACCTTGGCCCGTGCCAGCTTCACCTGGTTGCTCGCGAGCTGTAGCGTCTCGGCGATAAGCTGCTCCACGACGATGGGGGCCAGCTCCACCTCACTCTCGCGGGCAAAGTCCAGGAGATTGCGTACGATGTCCCGGGCCCGCTCCGATTGGCTCACCAGGTCCGAGGCCATCTCGATCCGCTCGCGGTCGTCGAGGTCGGCGTAGTCCTCCTGGAGGGCCACAGCGGTGAGCATCAGATTGTTGATGGGGTTGTTCAGCTCGTGCGCGACGCCGGCGGTGAGAGTGCCCACGGCCTGGAGCTTGTGGGCCTGGACCAGGAGCTGCTGCCGGCGCACGAGCTCGTGCAGCATGTAGTTGATCCCCGAGGCCAGTTCGGAAAACTCATCGTTGTACTTCCGCCGAGGCGTGATGGGCGTGAGGTCGCCCTCGGCGATGCGCCGTGTGTGCATGATCATCCGCTGGAGCGGAGCGAACACCTGACGCAGGACGAACGCCGCCAGCAGGACGATGAGGACCACGATCCCCGCCAGGAAGCCCACCGTGACGCGCTGGGACGTCAGGAGCAGGGCCTCCACCGATCTCCTCTCCCGCGTGGCGAGCTCCTCCGCCTGGTTCACCATCTCCGCGCCGTGGACCCGGAGCTCGGCCTCGATCTCGTCGAGACGCGCCACGTCACGATCCAGGTCCAGCCTCCGGAGTCCCGACAGAAGCTCCTCGTAGCGCTGGACCCTCCCGTCCATGGCTTCCACGGCGGGCCCGCCCACCACCGCGGCCATGTTGTCCCACTCCTGCCGCAGGATCCCCTGCGAGGCCCACACCTG
>DASWKP010000239.1:0-6847 GCA_036396575.1 Longimicrobiales bacterium
CCAGGTGTGGCGTCGCTGATGGCTTTGGCCTTGTTCATGTAGTGCTCGGGATGGTCCGGGGGCACCGCCGTGGGCACGATGACCACATCGGCCCCGAAAGCCCGGAGAAGCTTGACCTTCTCCATGCTCATCTTGTCGGGCATCGTGAAGATGCAGTGGTAGCCCTTCTGGACCGCGGCGATGGCCAGCGCCAGACCCGTGTTGCCGCTGGTGGCTTCCACGACGGTGCCACCGGGGCCGAGGCGCCCCTCCCGCTCTGCCTGCTCCACCATGGCCAGGCCGATGCGGTCCTTGACCGACCCTCCCGGATTCATGAACTCGCACTTGCCGTACACCGGCGTGCGCACGCCCTCCGTCACCCGGCGCAGGCGGACGAGGGGCGTCCAGCCCACCAGATCGTTGACCGTCTCGTACGGAGTGCGGTGTCGCTCGCTCATGTCGTGGAGCCTTCCGAGTGGGGGGAAGAGTCGATGGGCCGACCGGGACGGAAGAGAATAACGACTGGGTCGGGACCCCGCAGGGCGACCGGGGTCGACCGGGTGGCGGCGCTCGGCGCGAACACATCGGCCGCGTCGGGTGTTCCACACGACATGGACCACTCCCTCGTCCGTGACGCCCCCATGCACACCACGCGCACCGCGGCCTTCGTCGCATTCCTGGCCGCGCTCGCGGCCTGCTCCTCCGACCCGCTCGGCCCCCACTTCGAGCAGGAGCTCACCCGCCGGGGCGGTTGCGCCGACGTGGTCTTCTTTGCCGTCGACGCCGACGACGAGAGGATGCTGAGCTTCCGTGCGGACGGCCTGGTCGCCGAGGCCCGGGCGGCCGGCGAGCAGGTGGTCACCACCTTCGACCTGTCGCAGAACGCGGCGACCCTGATCGTCGAGCGGGGCACGCGCATCGCCGACGCGATGTGCGACGACGTGATCGAGAACGGGGGACCGCGGGTGAGGCGCACGTGGGTGGCGGTAGCCGGGCGCGCCATCGTCACCGTTCGCCCTGGCCCGAGCGAGTTCGCCGCCCGGGCGGACCTGCGCCTCGAAGACATCGTGCTCGACGACGGCGACGGGGATCGGGTGATCGTCGAGGAGATGGACTGGGTGGACGTGTCGGTGGGGTGGTTTCCGGGCTAGTGTCCTGTCCCAGAAGTTCGGTGAGCACCGAGGGCGCCGAGGCGCCGCCCTGGCGAGACGGGACGACGAGGAATAGCACCGCTATTTCGAGGAGGAGCAACGCGGCCAGGGTGGATGCGGCGGCGTCCGAATGCCACCGAACTTCTGGGACAGGACACCTAGCGCCGGGCGCCCCTCACCGCGACAGCGGCGCCGCCGGCCTCGGTCGCTTGGAGAAGTGGACCGGCACCTGGGCCCACACGTCGATGCGCTTGCCGTTGCGACGAGCTGGCTGGAACCGCAGGTCCATGGCGCCGGAGATCGCAGCCGAGTCGAAGGCCTCATGGCCGCTGGAGCGCTGCACCTCGACGCTGTCGACCCGTCCGACGTCGGTCACCCGCACGCGCAGCAGAGTCTCGCCCTCGATATCCTGGTCCCACAGGGCCAGGGGATACTCGATGGGTACTTCCCCGTAGAGGGGAGTGGGGCGCTCGACTTCCTGGTCGCCTCCGCAGGCGGCGGTCCAGCTCGCCGCGGCCGCCAGGGCCACGAGGAGGGGCCAGGTGGCGGGGGGGGTCATGCCCGGCGGTGCCCCTCGACCATCCTCTTCCCAACTTGGGATCCTACGACTCGTCACGCGCATCCCTCCGCAGCTCGTCCAGCGATTTCATAGCCTCCACGGGCGTCATGTTCTCCAGGTCCAGGGCGCGCAGGCGGCGCATGACGGGGTGCTCCGGCACCTGGAAGAAGGAGAGCTGATCCGGCGGAGGCTCGGAGGCTGGCCGGTGCCGGCCGTGGCGTCCCAGCCCCTCGCCTCCCCCTGAATGTGTTCCCTCCAACTCGGCCAGAAGTTCCCGGGCTCGGTCGAGGACGCCGCGAGGCAGACCCGCGAGGCGGGCCACCTGTATGCCGTAGGAGCGGTCGGCGGCTCCCTCCTCCACCCTGCGCAGGAAGACGATGTCCTCCCCGGACTCCCTCACGGCCACGTTCCAGTTCTTCACTCGGGGCAGGAGGTCCCCGAGCTGGGTGAGCTCGTGATAGTGGGTCGCGAAGATCGTCTTGGCCCGCACCACCTCATGGAGATGCTCCGTGACCGCCCATGCGATGGACACGCCATCGTACGTGCTCGTGCCCCGGCCGATCTCGTCCAGGAGGATCAGGCTCCGTTCGGTGGCGCCGTGCACGATGGCCGCGGTCTCGTTCATCTCCACCATGAAGGTGGATTGCCCCAGGGCCAGGTTGTCCGACGCGCCCACGCGCGTGAAGACGCGGTCGGCCACCGGGAGCCGCGCCCGGTCCGCCGGCACGAACGAGCCCATCTGGGCCAGCACCTGGATGAGGCCCACTTGCCGGAGCAAGGTGCTCTTGCCCGACATGTTGGGGCCGGTGAGGACGACGATGGCCCCCTCCTCGTCCAGGACCACGTCGTTGGGGATGAACTCCTCCCGGGGCATCATGGTCTCCACCACCGGGTGGCGCCCGCCCCGGACGTCCATGTCGAACCCCGTGTGCACCTCGGGGCGCGCGTAACCCCGGCGACGGGCCACCTCGGCCAGCGTGGCCAGGACGTCCAGGGTGGCCACCCGCTCGCCGGTGTCCTGGAGACGGGCCACCTCCCCCGCCACGGCCGACCTGACCTCCTGGAACAGCCGCGTTTCCAGGTCGGCGATGCGGTCCTCGGCCCCCAGAACCTTCTCCTCCCACTCCTTGAGCTCCGGCGTGAAGTAGCGCTCCGCGTTGGCGAGGGTCTGCTTGCGGTGGTAGCTGTCCGGCACGCGGTCCAGGTTGGACCGGGTGACCTCCAGGTAATACCCGAACACCTTGTTGTAGCCCACCTTGAGCGATCCGATGCCCGTACGCTCCCGCTCGCGGGCCTGCAGAGAGGCGATGAAGTCCCGGGCCCCGTCCCGGACGCTCCGCAACTCGTCCAACTCCGCCGAGTAGCCCGGGGCCACCACCCCACCGTCCTGCAGGGAGGCGGGAGCCTCGTCGGCCAGCGCCTTCGCCAGCAGCTCCCGGACGTCCTCCAGGGGGTCCATGTCAGCGGCGAGCTCCGCCAGGAGAGCGCTTCGGGCATCTACGACCGTCTCCTTGACCGGGGGCAGCTCGCCCAGGGAGGCCCTCAGGCCCACCAGCTCCTTGGGGTTGACCCGGCCGGTGCCGATCTTGCCCGCGAGCCGCTCGAGGTCGCTCACGCGGCCGAGGCGCTCGCGGAGCCCCCTCCGCGTCTCCGGGTCTTCCACGAGCTCGGACACCGCCTCCTGGCGCCGCCAGATCTCCCCTTCCGCCAGCAGCGGGCTCAGCACCCAACGGCGCAGCAGGCGGGCGCCCATGGACGTGACCGCCTCGTCCAGCACGGCCAACAGGGTGCCCCCGATCGCGCCCGGGCGCAGCGGCTGCACCAACTCGAGGTTGCGCCGGGTCATCTCGTCCAGGGGAAGGAATGCGCCGGGGCGAAGGATGCGCGGAGGCCGCAGGTGCGCCGCGCCCCCGGGACGGATCTCTTCCACATAGGCCACCAGGGCCCCGGCTGCGCACACCATGGGCCCGTCGTCCGCCTGGAACCCGAAACCGTCCAGGGAGTGGACTCCGTAGCGGCGGCACAGCTCCTCCCGAGCCACGGCCTCGTCGAAGAGCCAGTCGTCCCGATGGGTCAGCGAAGGCCCCGCGGGCGAGCCGGCCGAGCGGTCGGCGGGCACACCCGCCGGGGCCATTCCATCCCCTTCCGCAAGGGACCGGGGGAGGAGGAGCTCCGCGGGCTCGAGGCGTCCCAGCTCGTCGGGCAGCCCGGAGTCGGACACCGTCTGGACCGTGAGCTGGCCCGTGGACAGGTCCAGGGCGGCCAGGCCCCGCCGCCCCGCGCGCTCCGGCGACAGCGCCACCAGGAAGTTGTTGCGCCGCGCCGAAAGCAGGGAGTCGGCCAGAACGGTTCCCGGGGTGACGGTCTCCACCACCTCCCGGCGCACGATGCCCTGGGCTTCCGCCGGATCCTCCACCTGGTCGCAGATGGCCACGCGCTTGCCCAGGCCCACGAGGCGCGACAGGTACTCGTCCAGCGCCTTGACGGGCACGCCCGCCAGGGGCACGCGGGCGGCGGCGCCGTTGTTGCGAGACGTCAGCGTGAGGCCGAGCAGGCGTGACCCTTCCTCGGCGTCGCCGTAGAACAGCTCGTAGAAGTCCCCGACCCGGAAGAAGACGAGGGCGTCACGATGGCGGGACTTGACGTCCCGCCACTGCCGCATGAGCGGGGTATCCTGCGTGTCGGGCATACCGCTGCGAAAGGAGAGTCCCACGGGTGGGTGGTTGTGGGAGAACGTACCGGGAGCGGGCAGGGCCATCAACCGGGTGGCGGCGGATCCGGGGGCCATCCCCGGGGTCTCTCCACCCTCGCGCGGCGCCTCACTCGAAGCGAGGCGCGCGAGACTTCAGACACGGAGATCGAGGTGAGCCACGAGACCTTTGCCTACGGAATGAGGAAGACCCTGCCGCTGTCGCTGCCCGAGGCCCTCGACCGGGTGCGCGAAGCCCTGGCCGGGGAGGGCTTCGGCGTCCTCACGGAGATCGACGTCGAGGACACGCTCAGGACGAAGATCGGCGTGGACTTCCGGCCCTACCGGATCCTGGGAGCGTGCAACCCGGCGCTGGCCCATCAGGCCCTTCAGGCCGAGACCGACATCGGACTCCTCCTGCCCTGCAACGTGGTGGTCTACCAGGGCGCCTCCGACGCCGAGTCGGTGGTGGCCGTGCTGGACCCCAAGGCGCAACTCGCGATCACGGGGCGGGACGATATCGAGCCTCTGGCCCTGGAGGTGAGGGGGCGGATGCACCGGGTGATGGACGCCCTGTGACGGGAACGGCGGGCGTGACGGGAATGGCGGAAGGGGCGGCGCGGCCGCCTCGGCGTCAGGGGATGACCCCGGCCATCCATCCGTAGACGACCAGCGCCACCAGGACGACCACGACGGTGCCCCAGGTCAGCACCGCTCGCAGTTGTACGCTTTCGTACGTCAGGGCGCTCCGGGCGGTGGTGGCAAGCCCCTCGGCGCCCCGGGAGACGCCCGGCAGCTCGTCCAGGTTCTTGAGGAGCGAGCGGAGGCGTTCCTCGAGCTGCGCCGGATCCTCCGGCTTGGTGAGGAAGTGGTTTCCCCCCAGGCCGTACGACCGCGCCATGTCCTCGTCCCGGTCCGAGGAGGTGAGGACCGCGATGGGGATGCTCCGCAGGTCCTCCCGGCCCTTGACGAACGCCAGGACCTCGTGCCCGGACCTGCCCGGCATCTTGAGGTCCAGCAGCATGAGGTCCGGTGCCTCCGCCTCGATCAGCGATACCGCCTCGTCCCCGTTCTTGGCGCGGCGCAGCTCCACGGGCAACTCACTGGCCTTCTCCAGCGCCATCTTGATGAGGAGAGCGTGATCGTCGTTGTCCTCCGCCAGCAGCACGCGCCACTGATCCCTCACCCGCCGTCTCACGGGAGCCCCCCCTCGCCGGGCGGCCGCTCGCGTGTGGCGTCGGCCAGGACCATGGCCTCGAATCCCATGCGGACCACCCGGTCGTACAGGCGAGTCGCGGGATCCGCGTCCGAGAAGCGACCCACGCGGACCCGTAGGAGCGGGCTGCCCACCACGATTACCGTGCGCGGATCGAGGCCCGCCCTCGTCGCCCGGTCCGACAGGAGGCGCGCGCCGGCCTCCCCGGAGAAGGCTCCGAGCTGGACCGTGTAGTCGCCTTCGGGCTCGGACACCGGAGGGAGTTCCGGGGGGCGCTCCAGGGGGGGCTCCTGAGGAAACTCCGGCCTCGTCGTCGCCGCGGACGGCTCCGGGGGAGTGGAGTCCGGGACGGCTTCCGTGGCCCTCACGTCGTGCTTGCCGGGAAGCTCCGCGGGGACGGCCGCCACTTCGGGAACGACGGTAACGTCCCCCGCGGCGGCGGTGTCAGGCGCCGGCGGCTCGGGAGGCGCGGCCTCCTCGACCACTTCGGGCTCGGGCTCGGGCTCGGCCCGCCTAGGAGCCGGCCTCTCCACCCTGGGGGTCCGGGCGAGCAGCTCCTCGTGGCTGTCGAGCCAGCTCCGGCTGTCGAGACGAAGGGGGCTCCCGGGGTAGTCCCGCAGGATCACCCGGTGATGGTCCGCGGCGCCGTGGGGGTCTCCGGCGGCCTCCGCGGCCTGTGCCAGGCGAAGGAGCGCCTGGTCCGAGAAGCGGCCTCCCGGGAACTCCACCACGAGACGCTGGAAGTCCAGGCTGGCTTCCTGGGGCTCGACCGTGAGCAGAGCCCGCAGCCAGATGCCCCGCTGCAGGTCCGCCCTCGAGGCAGACCCACGGTCCGAGTCCCACCAGGCCGAAAGCTGGGCCCTGGCCTCGTCGGCGCGACCGGCGCGAGCCAGGGCGTCGGCCCGCTCCAGGCCGTCCTGGCCCGCGGCGGGCGAGGCTGCCACCGCGAGCGTCGCGGCCACCAGGGCGACACCTGCCCGCACCGACCTGAGCAGGCGGGTGGTGCTCATGCCGCCTCTCCCCCCCGGGCCTCGTGGTACGCCTCCGCGGCCCGGGCCAGGAGCCACTCCTCGACGAGCGCCTCGTCGGACAGCCCGCTGGCCTTGAGCAGGCGATCGACGCGCAGCAATCCCTCCAGGGCGCGCTCGAGGTCCTCCACGGACCAACTCCTCGCCTGGGCCTGCAGGAATCCGCCCTGCCTTCTCACCAGCCACTTCTGGTTCGCGGGCAGGGCCTCTTCCAGGGCCCTCAGG
>DASWKP010000240.1:0-1966 GCA_036396575.1 Longimicrobiales bacterium
CAGGACGTCGAGGGCTTCGGACATGTTGAAGTTCCGCTACTCCTGACGCAGGGCCACGACCGGGTCCAGGCGAGCGGCCCGGTACGCGGGCAGAAGGCCGAAGAGCATGCCGGTGAAGGCCGCCATGGTCAGCGCCGCGAGCACCGCCCACAGGGGGATGGCGGCCGGGATGGGCGTCAGGGACTCCACAGCCACGGCTCCGCCTGCCCCGATGGCCATGCCCACGGCACCGCCCAACACGGTGAGGAACGTCGCCTCCACCAGGAACTGCCAGAGGATCTCCCGGCGGGTGGCCCCCACGGCCTTGCGGACGCCGATCTCCCGGGTCCGCTCCGTCACGCTGATGAGCATGATGCCGATGACGCCCACGCCACCGACCATCAGACCGGCCGAGGACAGGGCGAGCATCACGAGGAAGAAGACCCCCGTGAGCTGATCGAAGAGGTCCATGATCTGCTGAGATTGAAGGAAGGCGAAGTTGTTTTCGTCCCGCGGGCCGAGGCCCCGCATCCCCCGGAGCACGCCCAGGACCTGGTCCTGGGCCTCCACGATACCCACCGAGTCCTCCGGGACCACCAGGATCTGCGCCTGCCATTCGGAGGCTTTGAGCCGCTTTGCCGCGGCGGTGTGCGGAAAAACCCCGAAGTGCGTGGTCCCCGAGGTGAAGATGTTATCCGCGGGCACGAAAACGCCGATGACCGTGAACTCCTCGCGGATGTTGCGAAACGGGCTTCCCACGCCGATGCGGCGGCCGATGGGATCGCGCTGTCCGAAGAGCTCCGTAGCCAGGTCGCCGGACAGCACGACCACCGCGCGCGCCTGGCGGACCTCCGCCGGGGTGAAGTCCCTCCCCGCCACGAAGTCTCCCACCGCGTACGCCGGCCAGCCCGAAGAGTATCCCTGGGCGCCGATTCCGCTCAGGCGACGGCCCTCGTAGTCCACCGTCACGCTCAGGCCGAAGCTGTAGAGCGACGACTGGATTCCCGGAAGCCGCCCGATGCGTTCGGCCTCCTCCGGCACGATCTGCGGCGTGTTCCACCAGGGCGGGCGGTTGTTGCCGTCGTCCGAGAAGGTCACGGCGGTGAAGTCGAAGCGCGTGACGATGAAGTTCTCAGGCCCCGCCGACTCGAAGCCGGCCATCACGGACGTCCGGATCCCCGTGATCAGCGCCGCGATGAGCACCACCACCGAAACCCCCACCGCGACTCCGAGGATGGTCAGGCCGGAGCGGATCTTGTTGGCGAGGAGGGCATCCACGGCCACGCGGATTCCCTCGATGATCGTGTGGAGTGCACCCATCACTCGTACCTCAGGGCGTCCACGGGATTGAGCTTGGACGCCTGGGACGCCGGGTACACGCCCGCGATGACGCCGACGCTCACGCCCAGGAGGACCCCCAGCATCACCCACTGCGGAGCGACGGCGACGGGGAGGGGGGACACGGCCCGCACGAGGAAGGTCAGCGCGATCCCGATCCCGACGCCCACGGCCGCACCGACGGTGGAGAGGGTCGCGGATTCGATGATCACCTGGGTGAGGATGTCACTCCTTCGTGCCCCGATGGCCTTGCGAACCCCGATCTCGCGGGTCCGCTCCATCACCGAAACCAACATGATGTTCATGATGACGATCCCGCCCACCACGAGGCTGATCGCCACCAATCCCGGCAGGGCCAGGAACAGGACTCGGCTGATATTGTCCCAGAAGGACAGCGTCTCGTCCGAGGTCTCCGCCACGAAGTTGTTGTCCTCGGCGGGTCGGAGAGTCCGTCGCGTACGCATGATCCCCTCCACCTCCCCCTGGGCATCACGCAGGAGGGCCGGGTCCAGGGTCTGGATGACGATCTGGTCGACGATTCCTCGGGGATTCGTCACGGCCTGGATGGGCGAGCGGGCGGGAGCCACGGCCAGGTTGTCCAGGGACTGGCCGAAGAGGCTCCCCAACTGCTCCAGCACGCCGATCACCC
>DASWKP010000241.1:0-2248 GCA_036396575.1 Longimicrobiales bacterium
GGTGCCGATGAGCAGCATCCCCGGCTCGGCATAGTCCTCCAGGATCTTGGAGTGGCAGATCGCCAGGGAGCCCAGCTCTCGTCCCTTCTGCTCGCCGTAGAGACGCACACCCTGCTTCTCGGCGAAGACCCGTTGCTTGACCTCGAGCTCGTTGGCCACGTCCAGGAGGCCCTCCTCGACGCGCTCCTGGCTCATGACCTTGTGCAGGAACGTCAGGTGGTCCCGGAAGAAGAGGATGCTGTCCGGGTCCGACACCTTGCCATCGGCGCCCACCTTCTCCTCGAAGAAGATCGAGGCCATGGGCGTGACGTACTCGTGGCTGAAGCGGATGTCCGTGCGGAAGAAGCCCGCCTCCCCCGGAGCCACCCAGGGCACACCCACCCGGTCCCGGGCCGCGTCCATGACCCAATGCCGGGCGAAGATCTTCTCGGCTACGGTCATGGGAGGCGCCGCGGCCTCCGGCTCCGCCACGCACGCCGGGAGCGGCACCGTCACCTTGCCCTGCAGGCGGGCCACGTTGAACTCGAAGAGCCCGCCGTATTCGATGATCTGGCGGGTGATCTCGTCCGTGCCCTCGGTGAACTCCGCCAGCGCGATGTCCTCGCCCGCGCGGATGCGCCCGATGATGGAGAAGTCGTTCGTGGTCAGGAGGCCCAGGTTCTGGCAGTTCTCCCCGTAGATCCGCTCGATGCTCTCGGCCACGACCACCCGGATGCCCGCCATGAGCTCGGCGTAGGGGCTCGCCTCGCGGCTGCTGCCCTTGCCTCGGCGCCTACCGGCCACCGAGCACACGAAGCCGCCGCGCTTGACCGAGCCCCGCACCGCGGGAAAGGCGTGCTCGCCGGTCGCTGAGTCCGTCACGCGGAGGCCAAGATAGGGGAAGTCGCCCAGCGTCTCGTCGTAGAAGAAGCAGATGTAGGCGGGGGTGATCTCGTCCGTGGAGATCTGGTCGCGGAGGCGCCCCTTCAGCTCCTCGGTCAGCTCCAGATCCTCTCCTTGGAAGAGCTGGCGCCGCATGAGGTCCGCGTCGTCCACCAGCAGGAGCACGCGACCGTCGAAGCGGAGGGTGTCGAGGCGCTTCGTGATGGGTCGACGGAGCAGATCATCCTTCATGCGGCACGCGTCCGTTGAGCGATTGGCGCTGAACCCCAAACAATCGCCACGGGACAACCGTCCGTCCAGGGTGCGGCAACCCCATCCCTCCCTCCGCGCGTCCCATACGACAGGTGTAGAAATTACGGTGAGGACCCGAGAGAGGAGGGGGATGATGAGCCCTGTTCGAGTGTGCGTGGCGGCCCTGTTGCTCACGGCGCCCGGTGCCGGTGCCCAGCGGGTCGTGGACCTGCCCGGCCAGGACCGGGCCCTGGAGCTGGCGCTGCAGCCCGTCTACGTCGTGGGTGCGGTGGAGGGTGAGGACTGGGAGGTGTTCGGTTCGGTGGACGCGGTGGCCTTCGACGGTGAGGGCAACCTGTACGTCCTGGACGGACAGAACGCCCGGGTGGTCGTTTTCGACCGGGAAGGCGGCCACCTGCGAACCGTGGGCCGGCGCGGCGAGGGGCCAGGGGAGTTTCAGATGCCCCAGGGGATGACGGTCACGGCCGCCGAGGAGCTGGTGGTTTACGACATGGCCCGGAGCGCCTACTCCGTCCTGGCGATGGACGGCTCCTTCGTCGGGAGTGTGCCCACGGACCTCATGAGTCTGGGCGCCCGACCGCAGGCCGATCTTCGGCCCTACCCGCGGGGAGGTTTCCTGTCCGCGTATCGGGGCTTCGACCTGGACACCGGCAACCCCGACACCGACGTCAGGAACGGCGACGCACTGCCCATCCTGCGCTACGACCTGGCTGCGGGCGAGGGTGCCGAGCTGTTCCGCGGACGCTTTACCGGTCCCCCCGCCACGATGGTGGCCCGACCCGGCGAGCGGCGGATGAACATGGGTGCGCCCCCGGCCTTCTCTCCCCGGTTTCGCTGGGGCGTGCTCCCGGATGGGGGAGCGGCCTGGATGGAAGGCGCGGGCTACGCGGTGAGCGTGGTGGGGCCGGACGGAACCGTCGTCCGGACGCTCCGCCGGCCCTTCGAGCCCCGGCGGGTGACCGCCCGGGACCGGGAGGACGAGAAGGCCCGCCGCCTGGAGATCCTGGACAGCACCGGCGAGGGCGCCCCCGTGTCCGTGACCAACGTGAACGGCGTCATGACGACCCGCCGGGACGTGGAAGCCGGCAAGCGCATGGTTGAGCAGCTCGAATTC
>DASWKP010000242.1:0-1724 GCA_036396575.1 Longimicrobiales bacterium
CGCAAGGACATCCGCGAAGGCGACCTCGTGCGGGTCCAGCGGGCGGGCGACGTGATTCCGCAGGTCGTGGAACGCATCCCGGAGGAGGGGCGTGAGCGCAGACCGCCCTTCGTCATGCCCACTGAGTGCCCGGTCTGCGGAACCCCCGTCTACGAGGAGGGCCCCAGGACCATCTGCCCGAATCGCTTCGGCTGCCGGGCCCAGCTCGTGGCCCAGATCTACCACTTCGGCTCCCGCGGCGCTCTGGATATCGAGGGGCTGGGCGACGAGACCGCCAAGCTCCTGGTGGACCGCGAGCTGGTCCGGGAGCTGGCGGATCTCTTCGACATCACCGCGGAACAGCTCCTGGAGCTGCCGGGCTTCGCCGAGAAGAGCGCCGCCAGCCTGGTGGATGGTATCCACGCGCGGAAGCGGGTCGAGCTGAGCCGCTTCCTCTACGGCCTCGGCATTCCCGAAGTGGGCACTACGGTGGCCCGGGATCTGGCCCTCCACTTCCGGAGCTTCGCCGCCGTGCGCGCCGCATCCCGAGAGGAGCTCGAGGCGGTGGACGGCATCGGTCCCCGCATGAGCGAGGCCATCCGGGGCTTCCTCGATCACGACGAGATCGCCCGAGCCATCGACCGCATCCTGGCCAAGGGGGTGGCCCCGATCCCCCCCGAGGCGCCGGCCGCCACCGGGCTGACCGGGAAGAAGGTCCTCTTCACGGGGACCTCCAGCCGTCCGAGAGCCGAGCTGAAGAAGCTCGCCGAGGGGGCTGGAGCGCGCGTGGTGAGCTCCGTCAGCAAGGAGACCGACTACGTGGTGGTCGGCGAAGACCCGGGCTCCAAGTACGACAAGGCCGTGGAGCTGGGCGTGCCGATCCTGGACGAAGAGGGGTTCCTGGGAGTGCTCAGGGATGCGGAGACCGAGGGAGCGGAAGGCACCCTTCCCCTGCACCTTCCTTCCTCCGGCGATTAGACTACACGTTCGTCGAAAACGATCCGGACCGGCGGCCCGAGGGCCACCGTTGGCGCGGGAGGAAGGGACGGGCATCCAACAGTGGACCGTGGAGGTGGCCCCCCGGCGGCAGCCGGTGAGGCCCTCATGACGAGGGGCGTCGAGAACCTGGAGATCGCCAAACTCCTGGACGAGTTGGCGGACCTCCTGGAAATCCAGGGAGCCAACCCCTTCCGGGTGCGCGCCTACCGGAACGCCGCGGAGACGGTGAAGGCTTCGTCCCGTTCCCTGGCGGATCTCGTGGAGGAAGGCACCGACCTCACCGCGCTCCAGGGCGTGGGCAAGGACCTGGCCCACCAGCTCGAGGGGTTGATCCGAACGGGGACGCTGGAGCGTCTGGAGGAAGTCTCACGGGAGGTGCCTCGCTCCCTGGCCACCCTCACTCGCCTGGAGGGCGTCGGGCCCAAGAAGGCGCGCAAGCTCTGGGACGAACTCGGGGTCACCGACCTGGACGAGCTGGAGGAAGCCGCCGAAGCCGGCCGCCTGGAAGGCATCGATGGCTTCGGCAAGAAGAGCCAGGAGAAGATCCTGCGGGCCATCACCGACCTCCGCCAGGTGACGGGCCGCTTCAAGATCAGCGAGGTGGAGCGGCTTACCAGCGGATTGGTGGATCACGTGCGCGAGGCACCCGGAGTGGAGCGCCTGGAGCGCGTGGGCAGCTTCCGGCGGCGCAGGGAGACGGTGGGCGACGTAGACCTCCTGGTCCAACTCGCCCCGGGCGGCGACGG
>DASWKP010000243.1:0-4960 GCA_036396575.1 Longimicrobiales bacterium
CTGGCTGGACGGGGTCGGCTCGGCTGGGGGCCCTTCAACTTCCCTGAAAGCGCCGGCATACCTACCACACGCCAGGAGCCCCGGCGGATCGCTCCGCCGGGGCTCCCCTTCCTCCCCTTCCAGGCCGGGCTCGCCTACTTGATGAACAGCATGTCCCGGTAGGTGGGGATGGGCCACAGGTCGTCGGGCGCGACCTTCTCGAGCCTGTCCGCCGCGCTCCGCACCGCGGCCATGGCGGGGATGATGTGGTCTCGCATGTGGAGGGCCTTGGAGTGTACCTCGTCGCCGCCGAGCTCGGCGTTCTGGGCCACCAACACCTCGATGGCATCGGTAAGCTCGTCGATCAGCCCGCTCACGCCGCGCGCCGTGGTCACCACGCCCGAGGCCTTGATGCCGGCGCCGTCGGCGCGGTCGGCGGTCAGGAGCAACTCGGACAGGTAGCGGTTGGCCGCCGGCAGGATCATCGTCCGGGCCATGTCCGCCATCGTCTCGCCTTCGATGTTGATGGCGTGGAAGTACTGCTCCACGGCGATCTCGTAGCGGCTCTCCAATTCCCGGCCGCTCAGGACCCCGTACTTCTCGAAGATGGCCGCGTTCTTGTCCTCGACGAGGTGCGGGAGCGCGTCCATGGCGTTCTTGAGGTTCAGCAGGCCCCGGCGGTTCGCCTCCTCCACCCATTCGGCGGAGTAGTTGTCCCCGTTGAAGATGATCCGCTTGAACGTGTGGATCTCCTCGGCCAGAAGTCCCCGGAGCGCCTCGTTCAGGGCCTGGCCCGACGCCACCCTGGTCTCCAGGCTGGTCGTGAGCTCATCGATGGCCTCGGCCACTACCGTGTTCAGGACCGTGGCCGGCATCGAAATCGTCTGGCTGGCCCCCAGCGCCCGGAACTCGAACTTGTTCCCCGTGAACGCGAAGGGGCTCGTCCGGTTCCGGTCGCCGGCGTGCTTGGGGAGGTCCGGGAGCGTCCGCACGCCCAGGCCCAGGAGCCCGCCGGCCCGGGACGAAGAGGCGTTACCCACCTTTTCGATCTGCTCGAAGACGTCTGTGAGCTGGTCCCCCAGGAACACGCTGATGATGGACGGCGGCGCCTCGTTGGCCCCGAGGCGATGGTCGTTGCCCGCATAGGCGATGGCGGCCCGGAGCAGATCCTGGTGACGCTCGACGGCCTTGAGAACCGCCGAGCAGAAGAAGAGGAACTGCATGTTGTCGTGGGGCGTGTCCCCCGGCTCCAGCAGGTTGTGGCTCTCCGTGCCGAACGACCAGTTGAGGTGTTTGCCGCTGCCGTTCACTCCGGCGAAGGGCTTTTCGTGGAGCACGCACACCAGACCGTACTTCCGCGCAACCTGGTTCAGCGTCAGCATCGTCAACTGCTGATGGTCCGCCGCGATGTTCGCTTCCTCGTGGATCGGAGCCATCTCGTACTGGCCCGGGGCAACCTCGTTGTGACGCGTCGTCACCGGCACGCCGAGACGATAGAGCTCCAACTCCACCTCGTTCATGCAGTCCAGAACCCGGTCGGGAATGGACCCGAAGTAGTGGTCGTCCAGCTCCTGCCCCTTGGGTGGCTTCCCTCCGAAGAGGGTCCGCTTGGAGGTGAGAAAGTCGGGCCGCCGGTAGTAGAACTCCTCGTCGATGAGGAAGAACTCCTGCTCGGGCCCGAGTGTGGAGCGCACCCGGCGGGCCGGCGTGTTGAAGAGCTCCAGAGCCCGCATGGCCTGATCGTTCAGAGCCTGGATCGACCGCATGAGCGGGATCTTCTGATCCAGTGCGTCACCTGCCCAGGAGGCGAAGGCGGTGGGGATGGCAAGGTACGCGCCACCGGGTCCCTCCATGATGAAGGCTGGCGACGTGGCGTCCCACGCCGTGTATCCCCGGGCTTCGAACGTGGCCCGCAGGCCACCCGACGGGAAAGACGAAGCGTCGGGCTCGCCCTGCACGAGCTCCGCCCCGGAGAACTCCGTGATGGCCCGGCCGTCACCCGTGGGGGCGAGAAAGCTGTCGTGCTTCTCCGCGGTGAGACCCGTTAGCGGCTGGAACCAATGCGTATAGTGCGTGGCGCCCTTCTCGAGAGCCCACTCCTTCATGGCTTGCGCCACGGCGTCCGCCACGGTCCCGTCCAGGGGCGTCCCGTGCTCGATGGTTTCCACCAGCGCATCGAAGACCGCCTGGGGCAGCCGCTGACGCATCTGAGCCAGGTTGAAGGTGTTCTCCCCGAAGACCTTCTCCAGGTCCACGCGCTTGCTGGCGCTGCCATTGGAGCGGGCGGGCGAGGTCTTCACGGCCAGGAGGCTGTCGAAGCGGCGGGCGGTCTGGACTCGGGTCATGGGACGCTCTTGTCGTGGGTGGCGTGGAAAGCGGCTCGGGCAGCAGCTTCCTATGGCCACGGATGATATGCGTCGCCTCCCGGGACGCAATAGCGATTTCAAGCACTTTTGCATAACTTAGATTAAGTTATGCTAACATATTCTTATTGTGCTCAGCGAACTTCATATCTCGGTAGATCTTGATTCGAAGCGACGATTTCCACCGACTCCGCGCCGAGCTCGACGGTCCCGGACCCACTCTCACGCTCGTGTCCGGGCCCTCCGGCGCCGGCAAGACGCACCTCCTCGGGGCCGTCCTGACCGCCGCCGACGGGGTCGTACATCGAGCCGGCCCTCTACCCGACGCCGATCAGCGGAGCCTCCTGGCCGGGCGCCTCGCGCGCTGGCTCCCGGGCGGAGCCGGCCCGCCACCCGACGCCGACTGGGATGTGCTCCTGGGAGCCGCTCTGGACGAGGTGGAGGCCACCCGGCGACGGCTCGTCCTGGTCCTCGACGACGCCCATCGACTGGTGGAGGCTCGCAGCCGCGTCCCGGCGTTCCTGGCCGAAGCGTGGACCCGCGTCCGAGCCCGAGGGCTCCCGGTGCACCTGGTGCTGGCCGGGCGCTCGCCGCACCTCGCGGATGCGTTTGGAGGCGAGGACGGCCCGCTGGCCGCCGCCGCGACACTGGAGCTGGCGGTGGCGCCCCTGGGTTACCGGGAGGTAGGCCGCCTGCTCCCCGGGTACTCCGCCGCGGACCGCATCCGGGCCTGGGCGGCCTTCGGAGGCTTTCCCTACCGCCTCCGCCACCTCGACGCCTCAGTGACGCTGTCCACCAATATCCAGAAGGCCTTCCTCACCCCGGGAGCGCCCCTCCATACCGACGGGCTGGACACGCTGGCGCGGGACGTACAGAGCCCCGCGCGCTACGTGAGCATCCTGCGGGCCCTGGCTTCGGGAAGAAGCGAGTGGGGCGCGGTCCTGGAGGCCGTCCCCGACGTGGACGCCGGCGCGGGGATGGCCCCCTACCTGGCGCGCCTGGAGTCGCTGGGCGTGATCCGGAGCGAGCGCTCACTGGACGCGTCACGACGGTCCCGGCGGCGGCGATACAGGATCGTCGATCCTTCCCTGGCTTTCTGGTGCCGGTGGGTACTGCCCGCCCTGAGCGACGTCTCACCGGGCACGGCGTCGGAGGCGTGGACGGCCAGTGTACGATCGGGCCTGGAAGAGCACACGGCGCTGTCCTTTGCCGCCGTCTGCCGTGAGTTCCTGGGGCGCCATGCCGCGCCGCTCCTGGGCGCGGTGGGCCGTGACGTGGGAGGTCTGTGGGGCTCTGGGTACGACCTGGATCCAGCCGGCACGCTCGCCAACGGCGCCGTCTTCTACGGACACGCCTACTGGGGAAAGCGCCACGCCCCGCCGGACGCCGTCGACCGACTGGTAACCCAGGTCAGGCGGACGCGGTACGGCTTCGGCCGGGAGGGGCGGCACCGCCTGGTCTTCGGAGCGGGCGGGTTCACCAGGGAGACCCACCGCGTGGCGGCCCGGGACCACCTCGTCCAACTCGTGGATCTGGATCATCTCCTGGATTGACGGCTTCGCGCGCGCGGAACCGAGGAATGGACCGGGAGTACGGGACACCACCACGCTCCGGCGCGGCGCGCGGCGCACGTCAACCCTTCGTAGGAGCCTAGCCGCCATGCCCGATTTCCTGAACCAATGGACCACCACGATCCAGCCGCTCCTGGCGGAGTGGGGAGTCAAGGCCCTGGGCGCCATCGTGGTCCTCCTGGTGGGCTGGACCGTGGCCCGCTCGTTCCGCAGGGCGGTGAACAGGGTCCTCGAGCGCTCCCCCGTGGACGCTACGCTGGCGCCCTTCCTGTCCGGGCTCGTCTACTTCGCCACCACGGCGTTCGTGATCCTGGCGGCGCTGTCTCTCATCAACGTGCCGGTCACGTCGTTCATCGCGGTGCTGGGCGCCGTCGGTCTGGCCATCGCTCTGGCCTTCCAGAGCACGCTGTCGAACTTCGCCTCCGGCGTGCTCATCCTCACCCTGCGACCGTTCGGTGTGGGGGACTTCGTGGACGCCGGGGGCACCGCGGGCACCGTCAAGGCCGTCGGCGTCTTCCAGACGACCCTGGCCACGCCCGACAACGTCCGCATCATCGTCCCAAACTCGAGGATCGCGGGGGAGACGATTCGCAACTTCTCGGCGAACCCCACCCGCCGTATCGACCTGGTGGTGGGCGTCAGCTACGACGACGATCTGGATGTCGCGATGAGCACGATCCGACAGGTCCTGTCAGAGGACGCGCGCGTGCTGGCGGACCCGATCGCGGTGGTGGCCGTGAACGAGATGGCGGATTCGTCCATCAACTTCGTGGTGCGGCCGTGGGTGCCCTCACCGGACTACTGGGACACCCGATGGGACCTGACGAAAGCACTGAAGGAGAGGTTGGAAGCGGCCGGTTGCAGCATCCCCTATCCGCAGCGGGACGTGCACCTGTTCCAGACGGGAGCGACCGGCTCCACCACCTGATCGGCGGACGCCGCGCCCCCGGGCTCGGACCGTTCGGAGGCCGGAAACGTCAGCGACCGCCCAGGTGCTCCAGGGCCTGCCGCACGACCGCCTGGTCGCCCTCGAGCTCACGTATGTCG
>DASWKP010000244.1:0-1581 GCA_036396575.1 Longimicrobiales bacterium
CGCGGGTCTCGCCGACATCCCCGGCGCGGACGGCCTCGCACCCGGGGTCCCCGGAGTCCGCACGGGGCGCCGTGGTCTCGGCCCCCGCCACATGCTCGTCGGCCCCGGCCCCCGCGAGGGCGGGCTCCCCGCAGTCCACCAGGACCCGACCGGCTCGACCCCCGGGCTCCCCGCCGGTCGCCTCGCCGCCCGTCAGGGACTCGTCCATCTCCCCGTCCTCGTTCACGCCCACGGCAGGGCCAGGTTCTCGCCTTGCAGGAGGCCGCGGGTGAGCTGCCGTACCTCCTCCGCGGCCCGGCACATCGGGGCGTCGGTCATGAACAGCCGCCGCCGCCTGACGCTCTGCCAGACCGAGTCGTCGTAGTGCACGTAGCCGGCGTAGCTGGCCCGGATGCCGAGATGCCGGGCGCATGCGGCCACCAGTTGGTGGCCGATCGGGATGTCCCCGTTGTCCCTCACCTGGTTCACCACGAAGCGCGGCTGGAACAGCGCCATCTCGCGCCTCAACAGGGCGAGCGCCTCCGTGTCCTGGCGCTCCACGTGGTCGAGGAGGTCCAGGGGCGTGCGGATCCCCTCCGGGCTCTTGGGGTCCAGGGCGGCGTCGATGACCTCCCGGATCCCCTGGTTGGGCGCCACGGCGCGCAGCCTGCGGTAGAGGGCGCTCTTGATGAAGCGGTAGCCGTTCTCGATCGACGTGGGCTCGGGGACCACGGTCAGCACAGAGATGTCGGAGATGAGGAAGAAGTCGATGATGTTGTACGAGGTCCCGGCCCCGAGGTCGAGCAGCACGACGTCCACGTCCAGGCCCTTGATCCGGTTGAGGACCCGAACCTTCTGGGCGTGCTTGATGTTGGCCGCGCTCAGGAAGTCGGAGGCTCCGCTGATGAGCCGCAGGCCCGGGGTGCCGGTGTCGACCAGGATCTCCTCGATCGTGTCCCGCCGCCGCTGGATGAAGTCGCCCAGCGTGTGCTCGGGGTTCGGCAGGCCCAGGCACGTGTGCAGGTTGGCCCCCCCGAGGTCCGCGTCCACGAGGACGACCCGCTTTCCCATTCGCGCGAGCTGCCATCCGAGGGAGGCGGTCAGGATGGACTTGCCGATCCCCCCCTTGCCGCCGCCCACGGACCAGATCTGCCGGCGGGCCCGGGCCAGGGACGCGGGCACCACGCCGCTGACGCTCAGGGCCACGGCGGAAGCTCCACGCTCCGGACCACGCCGTCCAGGAGGGCCCGCGTCTCCGCGGACTTCTTCCACCGCCGTGCCGGGCAATACGTGATCACGCAGAGCGACTGCCCCGCTCCCACCACAGTGAGGTTCCGCTGCCGCCACTGCTTGTGTCCCTGGACGGGCCGGTCGTAACTGACGGCGAAGGCGGAGTCCAGGGCCCGGTGGGGGCCGTTCTCCCAGGAGACGAAGTCGTACTCGTACTTGACCTGGGGGGCCATGTCCATCGCCTCCGCCAGGCGCTCGAGCATGCAGTCCGCGTGGAGGCTGTCGTAGCCCGCCTCCTGCCCACGGTGGAGGAACCGGACAAGCAGCCCATCCCCTTGTGCTTCCAGCACTTCGGGGGTCTCACGGATCGTC
>DASWKP010000245.1:0-8658 GCA_036396575.1 Longimicrobiales bacterium
GACGGCCATGGCCGCGCACGCGGCCAGCCCCGCCACGCTCGAGCGCACCCGCCGGGACAGAAGCAGCGCCGCCGGGATCACCGCGCTCCACGCCAACTCGACGACGAACCAGTTGCTCTGCCACGAGCCGTCGATGGCCCCGGGCAGGACCCCCCGCGCGGCCAGGTCGCCGACGCGGAGCGCCACATAGACCCACAGCACCACGGAAGCCGCCAGCCCCAGCCCCGCCAGCGCCTCCCGGTTCAGACGGTGCCCCAGGAAGTAGGCCGACAGGAGGGACTCGAGCGTCACCATCATCAGCCCCAGCCCCACGGCCGACACGAAGAACAGGACGTAGATGATGGGCGAGTACCACAGGGGGTGCAGCCGGAAGGGCGCGATGAGGAAGAGCGAGCCCAGGGACGACTGGTGCAGCGTGGACAGCACGATGCCCAGGATGACCAGGAGGATCGTGCCCTTCTTCAGGACCTTCACAGCCATGCGGAAGAGAGGCCGCTGGAAGAACGGGTGCTCCAACACCACGGGAGCGAACTCGAGCGTCAGCACGGTCAGGTAGAGCATGACGCAGGCGGCCACCTCGAACAGCACCGAGTGGTGCTGCCAGTAGATCATGGGGTGCCAGATGTTCCAGGGCAGGCCCAGGTCGTAGAGCAGGCCCACGGCCACGGCGATGTAGCCGAGCCACGCCGTGAGGATGGCCGGCCGCACGAAGGGCCGGTACCGCTCCAGTCCGAAGACGTAGACCGTCGCCGCCAGGACGAAGCCACCGGCGGCCAGGGCCACGCCGGCCATGACGTCGAAGCCGATCCACAGGCCCCAGGGCGCCGCGTCCGACAGGTTGGTGACGGCGCCGAGCCCCCGCGTGAAGCGCACCACGGTGATGGCCGCCAGGACCCCCACCGAGGCCCACAGGACCGTCTTCAGGACGCCGAGGCGGCTAGTCATGGTCGGCCTCCTCGCCGGCTGGTCCCGATTCGGCCGCCGCGGCCTCGATGGCCAGCGCGACGTTGGCCTCAGCCGCCAGCTTCATGCGCCTGCCGATCACCCAGTAGATCCCCGCCATGAGCGTCCCCATGCCCACGACCACCGGGGGCACCTTCTCCAGGGACGCCCACGTCAGGGCGGGCAGGGGCTGGTCGCCCAGGTCCGCCTTCCATCCCATGGCGAGAGGCGCGTCGGAGATGTAAAGCACCGACGTGCCCCCGACCTCGTGCTCGCCGAAGATCACGGGCACGTACTTGCCGGGCTCGGCGGCCATGCGCCGCCGGGCCTCCGCCAGGAGCTCAGCGCGGGTGCCGAAGACCGTGGCCTCCTCGGGGCACGCCTCCACGCAGGCGGGCTCCCGGCCCTCGCTCACGCGGTCGTAGCACATGGTGCACTTGTGCACCTCCGGCGCGGCGCGGTCCCAGTCGTACCGGGGGATGCCGTAGGGGCACGCCATGAGGCAGTAGCGGCACCCCATGCACTTGTCGGCGTCGTAGATCACCGGCCCCTCGGGGGTCTTCTGCATGGCCCCCACGAGGCAGGCGCTCACGCACGCCGGCTCCAGGCAGTGCCGGCACTGCTGGAGGACGAAGCGGTCGTCCGCCTGGCGCAG
Organism: Longimicrobiales bacterium; assembly: GCA_036396575.1. Taxonomy (GTDB): domain Bacteria; phylum Gemmatimonadota; class Gemmatimonadetes; order Longimicrobiales; family Gaopeijiaceae; genus DASWKP01. The sequence goes on from DASWKP010000245.1 coordinate 1,598, forward strand.
AACGGTGCAGTTCCGGGTGGGGGACAGGCCGTCGATGGCCCCCTGTCCCCGCCAGGGACGGTCGTCGCCGAGGCCGTTTTCCTCCTTGCACGCCGCCACGCACTTCTCGCACCCCTTGCACCGGGTGGTGTCGATGAGGATGGCGAAGGTGTCGTTCATCTGGACGCTCATATGGGTTCACCGGCTTTGCCCAGCGCCGCCGCCACCTTGCTTCCCGCGTCGGGCGGGAAGTGCCAGGCCAGCTCGGACACGAGCTGTGTCGTGGGCAGCAGCACCATGTGGCTCAGCTTGGTCATCGGAATCAGGAAGAGGAGCAGGTCCGCGCTCAGGACGTGGAGGAGCATCGCCACGTCGTGGGGCAGCGGATTCCACGCGGGGTGCATGACGAGGAAGCCCGACGCGAACGGCACGGCGATGAGAAGGGGCAGGACGTACTCCCGCGCCCGGCCCAGAGCGCGGGCGTCGTCGTGCCAGAGCCGCTGGGCCACGATCGCGACCGCCGCCGCGAGGGCCAGCAGGGTCAGAACGTCGGACACGGTGTTGGGTAGCGCCCACCAGGAGACGCCCAGGCCGCGCTGCCAGAGCGCGACGTGCCCCGCCAGAAAGACGGGAACCAGCAGGACGGACGCATGGAAGACGACGGTCGTGACACTGTACCAGGGGCGGTTTCCGACCCGGGTGACGGGCAGGATCCACCGCAGCGTGGCCCGCGCGACCTGGCCGACCGGTATCGTCCTGTCGCCCGCCCGGCGTATCGTCCGGACCATCCCCCACAGGGTCAGGACCACGAGTCGCCCGAGCCCCAGCACGAGAAAGGCCAGCGCCGCCCAGAAGAGGGGCCCTCGCAGCCACTGGATCCACAGGTCGATCGTGCTCATGTCTCGTGTCCCATCCCGGCGAGCACCGGCGCCGCCTGCGCGTCCGGCCCCGGAACACCGAAGTCGATGCACTGGAGGAGGAGGTCGTGGAGGCCCACCACCTGGACCTCGTCCAGGCCATTGTCCTCGCACACTTCCTTGAGCTGCTTCTTGCAGTTGGCGCAGGGCGAGACCACGTACGAGGCCCCGGTGCGCCGGATCTGCTCGGCCTTGACCCGGCCCAGGGGGCCCGTCCGGAACGCCCGGATCTCGTCGATGGAGACGAGGCCGCTCCCGCCGCCGCAGCAGTAGTTCTCCGTGCGGTTCGGGGTCATCTCGACGAAGTCGGCGCAGATGGCCTTCAGGATCTCCCGGGGCTCCTCCGTGATGCGGCCCCCCCGGGCGATGTTGCAGGGATCGTGATAGGTCACCCTCCCCTGGATCTTCTCGGCCTTGAGCGGGATGCGGCCTGCCTCGAGCATGCGGTGCGCGTATTGCATGCAGTTGACCACCTCCGGGGCGCCGGGCCCCGCGAAGGTGGGGATGAACCAGGCCGCCCGGGTGGCATGGCCGCACTCGCCGACCAGGACCTTCCTCGCCTTGAGCCTGCGCACCTCAGCCACGACGTTGGCAACGATGCGCTCCATCATGCGGTCGCTGTAGAAGAGCCCGTAGTTGATGCCGTCGTAGTTGCCCCTGCCGATGGTCCACGAGCCGCCCGTGACGTGCATCACGGCGGCGTTGCCCATGAGCGTGTCCGCCTCCAGAAGGAAGTCCGAGACCGCCGGGAAGAACACGTACTCGGCCCCCTCCACGTCGAAGGGGAACTTGATCTGGACGTTGAAGAGCTCCTCGAGCTCCTCCTCCAGGAACTCGCAGGTGTTCTCCAGGGCCGGCACCGGGATGGCGGATGTGTTGCCCACGCCCTCGAGCTGTTCCCGCACCGACACGACGAGGGCCTTCGGGATCAGGTCGATCTCCGCCAGGAGCCAGCGCGCCAGGTGCGTGACCAGCCCGTGGTCGATGCCGATGGGGCAGGTGGCCTTGCAGCGCCGGCACGCGGTGCACCGGTAGTACTCCTCGGCCATACGGTCGATGTACTCGTCGGTGAGCGTGAAGCCCCCGATGAGACGGGCCCGAAGCAGGCCCGGCGCCGTGAAGTACCGGCGATACACGGTCAGGAGCAGCTCGGACCGGTTGCACGGAATGTCCCGGTCCTCACCCGTGCTGTCGTAGAGCTGGCACGAGGCGGCGCACCGGCCGCACTTGGCGCTCAGACGGCTGTACGCGTCGAGGGCCGGCGCGTAGCTGCTGTGCTCGAGGACCGCCGCGAAGGCCGCCAGGAACTTCCTGGGCCGGTCGGTCACGTCGAGCGTCTTCTGCTCGACGTAGAAGCTGTATCTGGATCGGGTCGGACTGACCACGTGTCGTTGACCTCAATTGAGGGATGGAACGTCGGTCCTGTGGCGGGTGGCGCTCGTCCGCGGAAGGAGCTGGCCGGCCAGAAAGAGCTCCAGGAGCCGGTCCACGGACCCGGACACCCACGCGATCACCCGGATGCCGCTGGCTCGGAGAGACTCCTCGAGGACGTCCTGGACGCCTCCGCAGATGAGCAGCTCGACGTGCTGGTCCCGCAGGAGGCGCACCCGGTCGAAGGGATCTTCACTCCGCAGCGGAAACTCGATGCGCCGCTGCACCCGACCGTTCTCGATGACGTAGATGGCCATCGTGGTACAGTGGCCGATGCACGGCGCTACCAGCTCTCCCCAGCACGGAACGGCGACTCTCACGTCAGGCTCCTCCTCGTTGCCACGGAAGAGAGCAGCAAGAGTGGAGCCAGTTTCCCGTCGTGCTGTCGCGATCTCCTAAATCGATGGAGGTAAATAAGTTACGCGATCGGAAGAACCGGAGGACGCGCCGGGACGTTCCAGACGTGAAACAGAGGGGGCGTTCCACCCGTTTCGAGGGCGAAACACTCCTTCATGGGCCCGCGGCAAGCCAGCGACGGGGGGTTCCTTGTCGGGCCCTTCGGTCGCCGTCATCTTTCGGATGCCCTCCCACCGGTCGACGCCAGGTGCGTTGGCCGGAGTGCCCGGGACAGTTCTGATCCACGGGTGCGACCCCACGGGAGAGAGCCATGAAGATCGGAATCGTGATCTGCGATCGGTACCGGGAGTGTGCCGGGGGCAAGTGCTTTCGGGCGGCCCGGGAGCGGGCCGGGGCGTTCTCGCGCTACCCCGCCGACGAGCCCCTGGACATCGTAGGGTACACGACCTGCGGGGGCTGCCCCGGGGGCAACGTCGAGTACGCCCCCGCGGAGATGAAGAAGAACGGGGCCCAGGCGATCCATCTGGCTACCGGACTGGTCGTTGGGTTCCCGCCCTGCCCGTGGACGGAGTACTTCAAGCAGTTCATCGAGGCCCGCTACGAGATTCCGGTCGTCGTGGGGACCCATCCGATCCCCGAGCACTACGTCCAGATCCACCAGGGGCTGTCGTCCCGGGTGACGGTCCTGGCGGAGGAGAGCCTCATGGCGACGGCGGAGGTGCGGGAGGCGTACGAGTAGGAGGGTCGGCGCGGGCACGCGGGTCGGGCTCGCATGAGGGTCATCCCGGGCCGTAGGCCAGCCGGACGTCTCTGGGCCGCAGCGAGCGGTGACACGTCGCGCAGTCGCCGAGCCCCTCCCGCTCCGGCAACGCCTCCTCCTTGTGACACGGAACGCAGACGCCGTGCATGGCTTCCAGGTAGCTGGTGGCCTGCGCGAGGTCGGTCGTGTCGTCGTACGTCTCGGCCCACCGGGTATCCGCCTCGTGACATTCCAGGCACGGCTTGGCGTTCCCGGCGGTCTTCGCCTGCCCCGAGCCATGGCAGACCGCGCAGGAGTGGTTGAGCGGGTGGAGGCCCCCGAGTTGCTCGCTCTCCACCACGGCCGCCCAGTGGGGCTCGTGGTCGAAGATGGTGGTGGGGCGGACCATGTCCCTGTGGCAGCGGGAACAGGGCGTAGTCTCGTCCCCGGGCCGGGACATGTGGTGACAGGTGATGCACGAGGAGTCGGCTCCCAGCCTCTCCTGATGATCGGTGTGAGGAAAGGCCGTCATCACTCCCACGCGGTCGCCGTCGATGCGGAGCGTGTCCCGCAGAACGTCAACTCCCGCCGCTGGGCGGATGACTTCGGACGGGGGGCGCCGGAAGGGCGGATACATGGTGGCCCAGGCCAGCGGGATCACGAGCACTCCGATGACGGTCACGCGCTCGATGCCATTGCTCAGGGCGGCCCTGGAGACGTGAGAGAATGAGTCGAAGGTGGCCCGGAACGCCCCGGGCGTGACGTTGCGCCCGCGCCACCGCTCGTCGAACACGGGCAGGTTCTCCACCGCGAACAGGAACGCCAGGGCCGCTCCGGCCACCACCCCGATGGAGAGGGCCCACTCCACCGCCGAAGGGATGTAGATCTCGGCAGCGTCCCTGAAGTAACCGAAGATCCCCACGTCGAGTCGGTTCAGGGCGAGCCCGCAAGTGGCGGCGAGCGCGGCGACACTCAGCGCCACCGGCGAGCGTCGGGTCCGGGGCAACGCCACCAGGAGGATGGGCAGCGCCGCCGACAGTAGGACTTCAACGGTGAAGAGCCAGCTCTCCCAGGTGCCGGCCACGAGCCCCCGCCACGAGCCCAGGGCGGCGAGGTTCCAGACCTGCAGCAACAGGTAGACGCCGAGCACGCCGGCTCCGATGCTGGCCAGCCTCATGAGCATGGGCAGATCCCGGCCCACGGCATCGGGGCCGTCCCGCCTGGAATCGCCGGCCGAAGCGGCGGCGAGCGCCCGCCGGACGAACGGCGGCCCGAAGACTGGCTCCGGGTCGTACAGGCGCGCGTAGAGGATCCGGACCAGGACCACGAACATGAGCCCGGCACCCATGGCGGACGTGATGAACAGGAGCGGAAGCAAGGGCGTGTACCACAGGGCGTGCAGGCGCTGCGGCGTTACCAGGAAAAGCGATCCCAGCGAAGAGTGGTGCAGGGAGGAGAGGGAGATGCCCACCACCACCACCCCGAACGCGATCCCGTGGAGCACGCGCGCCACCTTCTCGGCCCGAAGCCTCTCGAAGATCAGTGGCGCCAGCTCGATGGCCGTGATCGTGAAGTAGAGGCTCACGCACCAGAACACCTCGAACAGGAACGAGTGCTCGTTCCACATGAAGAACGGATGCCAGAAGCGGTGCGGAAGCCCGATGTCGAAGAGCAGCGCCAGGCACGAGCAACCGTAGCCCAGAAAGGCGATGAGGATTGCGGGCTTCATGAGGGGTCTGAAGCGCTCCAGCTTCAGCACGTAGACCAGGAAGCCCACCATGAAGCCGCCCGTGGAGATCGCGACGCCGGCCACCATGTTGAGGATCTTCCACAGTCCCCAGGGCACGGCATCGCTCAGATTGGTCGTGGCTCCCAGCCCGAACCAGAGGCGAAAGCCGCCGGCCACGAGGCCTGCCAGGGCCAGGGCCCACAGAACGTCCTTGAGGCTCCGTGCCCGGCTAGTCATGGGCCTGCTCCCCGGCCGGCCGGCCTTCCGCGCCGAGTCTCATCCGTCGCCGGATCACCCAGTTCACCCCCAGCAGCCCGGCGGCCACGCCCAGCCCGATCAGGGGGGTCTTCGCGATGAGGGGCTCCGTCAGGTCGGGGATGGGCTCCGTGCCGACCCGGGGCCAACCGATGGCACCGAGGTCCACGTCCGAGAGGTACAGCACCGAGGTCCCGCCAAACTCGTGCTCCCCCCAGACCCGGGGCAGGTAGGCCCCCGGCGCGGCGGCGATCCGCTGGTGGGCTTCTCGAAGCAGCCCTTCCCTTCGCCCGAACGTGAGGGCCGCGTTCGGGCATGCCTCGACGCACGCCGGGCCCTCGTCCCCTCGTTCGAAACACATGGCGCACTTGACCATGAACGGTGCGGTCTCGTGCCACTCGTATCTGGGAACATGGAAGGGGCACGCCAGCATGCAGTAGCGGCAGCCGATGCACCTGTCGGGGTCGTAGATCACCGGGCCTTCGGGGGTTTTCGTGATCCCCCCCACCAGGCACGCCGACACGCAGCTCGGCTCCAGGCAGTGCATGCAGCTCAGGCGGGCGAAACGCCCGTCCTCCACCTCGAGTATCGAGAGGGGTCGGTTGGCCGACAGGCCGTCGCGGGTGGTGGCGCGGTCGACCCAGGCCCGCTTCGCATCCAGCCCGTTGGTCTCGACGCAGGCCGCCACGCAGCGCTCGCAGCCGGTGCAGCGGGTCACGTCCACCAGAATCGCGTTCATGAGGCCCGGGCCTCCTCCCGGATGAGTGCCTCGGCCACCCGGTCTCCGGCACCGGGCCTGAGCTGCCAGTGCACCGCCGAGATTCGGTCGAAGAAGAAGAGGACGATGTGGGACAGCTTGCTGAAGGGGACCGCTACGAAGAGGAGCTCTGCGCTGAGCAGGTGGGCCAGCATCATCACGTCCCAGGGGAACGGGTTCGCCCCGGGGTGCGAGGCGAGGTAGCCGGAAGCGAACGGCGCGAAGACCAGGACCAGGATCACATAGTCCGCGGGACGGCTCATGACGCGCTGCCGGGGCACGAAGGTCCGGCAGGCCAGGAGCACCAGAATGCACCCGATGGTGAAGAGGGTGAGGAAATCGGCGACGCCCCTGCCCAGGGCCGGAAGGTCCAGCCCCACGAACGCCTCCCACAGGGCGATGTGGTCCATCAGCAGGAGCGGCACGGCGATGAGGCCGATATGCATGAGGAACGACGCCATGGAGAAGATCCTGGTGTCCGGTGTGATGTGACGGATGGGAATGACCCACGTCAGCGCCTCACGGATCACGGTGCTCCACCGGACGCCCCCCAGGCGCCGTCCCTTCTTCACCATCAGGAGGTAGAGCTGCACGGCGGCCTCGCGCATGAGGCCGAGGATCATCACCAGGAAGGTGATGGCGAAGAGCGGGCCCTTGGCGAATTCGATCCAGGGTTCCATGTCGTATCCGTCGTTCAGGCAGCGTACAGGGCTGCCTCCTCCTTGCGCTCGCGGGGTGCCTTGCCACCAGGGATCTCGATGGCCTGGAGGACCAGCTCGTGGAGCCCCATGACCCGGCAAGGGAGCTCGTAGTGCTCCACCAGCTCCTTGAGCTGCTTCTTACAGTTGGCGCAGGGGGCCACCACGATGTCGGCGCCCGTGCGCAGGAGCTGCTCGG
>DASWKP010000246.1:0-28328 GCA_036396575.1 Longimicrobiales bacterium
TGGCGAAGGAATGCCGGAAGGTGTGACAGCTGGCCCGCTTCGAGATTCCGGAGGCACGTACGCCGACGCGGACGGCACGCTGCACGACGGTCTCATGCAGGTGATGGCGACGCTTCTGGCCCCACTCGCGGTCGATGTAGCTGCGCGTCGCCGGAAACACCCACTGCCAAGGCCACTCGCGTCCCGCCGAAGGGAGTTTCCGCGCGAGCGCATCGGGCATCGCCACCCACCCCGCCCCGGCGGCGCGGTCTCGGTCATGCTGGGAGCGGACCCGTTCGATGTGTTGTCCGAGAGCACTCTTGAGGGAGGCCGGCAGCAGCGTCGTCCGGTCCCTTCCACCCTTGCCCTGCCGCACGACGAGCTGATTTCGATCGAAGTCGACGTCCTTGACGCGCAGGCGACAGCATTCGAGGAGACGGAGACCGGATCCGTAGAGCAGGGTCGCCATGAGACGAGGCACGCCTTCCATGTGCCGCAGGACCGCCCGGACTTCGGCACGGGTGAGCACGGTCGGGAGGCGTGGCGCGGCCTTCGCATGGACGAGGCCGTCGAGCCAGGGAAGCCGAATCCCCAGGACGTTCCGATACAGGAAGAGGAGGGCGGCCAGGGCCTGGTTTTGGGTGGAGGCGGCGATTCCCCGTTCGGCCACGAGGGCGTTCAGGAAGGCCGTCACATGTTCGGCTCCGAGCGCGCTGGGATCACGACGGCCGTGGAACTCGTAGTATCGGCGCATCCAGCCGAGGTACGCCTCCTCCGTCCTGGGGCTGAAATGACGGAGTCGCATGGCCTCGGCCGCACGTTCCGAGAGCCTTTTCCTCGGAGCGGATCGACCGTACTCGGGCGGCCGTTCGCGGAGGACCGCCGTGCTGAGGGACTGCGCCGACCGGACCGGAAGCATCCACGCAGAATCGTGATCATGGAGTCCGACCGAGACCTCGTTCCGGACCGGGATGGCTCGGGTCCGCAGCGGCACGGGAGATCCGATCATGGCTGGGAGGACGTATGAGGGCACGAGCGAGCGGCGTCAGTGCGGGCCTGGCGGCCAGGCCACGATCACGACGGTACGGGTCATCTTTCCGGACGGCAAGAGCGAAGTTCGCAATGCGCGAAGGAGGGATCCGGTGTCGCCCCCGCGCCCCGGCCACCACCACGAGGAGGCCGCCGCAACGCGCGCTCGTCTCCTCGGTGAGCTTCTCCCTCAGCGCCAGGAGATTCCTGGCCCTCTCGTCCAGACGATAGTGACCGAGCTTGACCTCCACTCCGATCCAGCCCTCGTGGTATATCGGGCTGGACGCGCATGCGTCAAGCTGCACGCTGGGGGTCGGTGGGCCCGCGCGGGAAGCGGCTGGGCTCGCACTTGGTGGAGACGAACGCGAGGGCGCTGATCGAGGTGCTGCGTGGGATCCCACAGGACCGGCACGTGTGCGTGGAAGCTCGAGACGGTGGTGTACAAGGACCGGGGCCGGTTCAGACGGTTGGGTCAGTTGGCGCGGGCACACAGCTTCGTCGTGCGGGACGCGGCCCGGGTAAAGAACCGGCTGAAGAGCGTGTGTCGCTCGCAGGGCGTATGGCCTGGCAAGGGGCGCTCGGTCTACGGGAAGGGAGAGCGGGAAGGGTGGCTGGCGAAGCTGCCGGAAGCGAGCCGGGCGTTGGCCGAGGTGCTCTACGCGGAGCACGATGCGCTCGTAGCGCTGAACGCGAAGGCGGAGAAGGCGCTCTTGGTCGAGGCCCGCAAGCATCGGGAATGGCACATGGTGGGATGGGTGTTTTCCGTCGCCCCGCGGCAGGGCAGCCGGTGGGGCCCGTGCTGGCGAGCGGATCGCTGGCACCCTACATTGAATCCTTCGCCGTCCCACCGGCCTCCCACGGCGACCCGGCCAGGTAAGCTCGAACTCCTCCCCCGTGGAGGAGGCGGCATGCCCCAGAGGATCGTCAGTTCGAACCCCGATGCGCGCGGTCGCGCATCTTCGGATCGGCTCTCCCGTCGACCCGGCCGGTGGCTCCCGTGCTCCTCTCCTGGCCGCGGTATCCTCTCGTGGGCTCGATCTCGGTTCTCGAAGTCGGGCCCTCTCCCTTCGCCCGTGACCTCCCTCCCATTGCGGGTGTGGTTCCAGGACGTATCGCAATTCACTGATCTGCCCCCGCGATGGGGGCAAGGAGGGAGTGCCATGCGACGCATCGTCGGTCCCCTCACTCTGCTGGCCCTGGCCTTCGGCTGCACGGATCGCCATGAGGCCACGGGTCCGGCTGCCCCGGAGGCGGCTCGGGAGGCCCTCTTGGCAATTGGCCAGGCGCTGGAAGGCTCGTCGGTCTACCTGGACGGGTCTGACTTCAGTGGCATGAACCCGCCACCGGAGTACGACGGCGTGTGTAGCTGGACCGTCGAGCCGCCTACGGTCATGACCTGGTGGGACGTGGAGTATTGCGAGGTCCAAGTGGGAACCTCGCCCTGGCTGGAGTACACCGGCGACCTCTCGGGAGGCACATGGCGGGTTGAGGTGAGCGCCATCAATCACGGCGATCTGGGCGATCCTCAGAGCTATGACGCGTTCCTCCTCGAGGCCCGCCTCGGCGCACAGGTGGACACGATCGTGGTGCCAGCAAGCGACACCGAGGTGGGGTCGGGAGGGGTGATCTTCCAGGTCCTCGAGCCGGGCCCCCACACGGTGCGGCTCCGCTGGCTGAACGACTGGACCTTTGGCGAGGCCCCGGACGGGACTCCCATCCTCGACGCGAACGTCAGGATCGTCGGCGTTTCCTTCACCTACAGGCCCGTATCACGCACTTACGATCCCATCCCTGAGGTGGCGTACGTAGGCGGCGTTTCCGGTCCGGACATCTCGGTGCTATCGGTGCCCGACATGCGGGAGATCGGCCGGTTCGGGATTCCTGAAGGGACGCCGCAGCAGATGGCGATCTCGCCGAACGGGCGCTTCGCGTACGTAACGCATCAGGGTCCTCCCGGCGTGACCAGGGTGGACTTGGCGACGCGGCAAGCCGTCGGGGAGGCCCCCCTTCCTGCAGGGAGCCAGCCCTTCGACGTGATCGTCACGAATGACGGCAAACGCGTGTTCGCGACGCTTTTCGGCCACCAGCAAGTGGTCGCTATCGACGCCGGGAGCATGGAGGTGCTGGCCCTGATCTCCCTCACGGACGAGACGGACCTCGTCAACGGGATCGCGCTGGGTCCCGGCGGCAACGAGATCTTGGTGGCGAGCCAGGTGTCCGGGCGTCTCCACGTCATCGACGCCGCGGAGCTGGTCCTGAAGTCCGCCATCGAGACTGGCACGCAGGGCGTGAACGAGCTGGCCCTGACCCAGAACGGCCAGTCGATCCTGGGCACGGCCTACAACGATGACCTGGTACTGGTCATCGACGCCGGGACGCACGAGGTGACCCACGCCATTCCGGTCGAGCACCCCCGGGGTTTGGCCATCCCGCGGAACGGGCAGGAGGCGTACGTCACGGGGAACGGTCCGACCACCATCATCGACCTTAATACGATGGAGGTGGTGGCCGAGCTGCCCCAGTGGGGCGTGCGCATCGCGCTGAACACGAACGGCCGCTTGGCCATGACCACGGGCGGGTCCATCAAGCTCATCGACGTGGGGGCCCGGGAGGTGCTGGTGGAACTTCCGGGCGTCAACGTGTGGGACGCCGATTTCGCCGTCGATCCGAAGGCCATCAGGGCGGCGTCCACGGGGCCGGGCTTCTACTTCCTGCCGCCCCTGGGGGAGGTTCCGGACGATCCGGGGACGTTCGATCCGACGCTCGACCCGGTGGTGGAGGTGTGCGAGTGGACGGGCACGGCGTGCGACGGGCCGGCTGTGGCCCGCCTCACGGATGTCTCTCTCGCGGGTGAACGCTACCAGGTCCACTGGAAGGTGAAGGACAGCCCAGTAGAAGAGGGAGGCGTGTACCGGGTGCGGGTCCTGGTGGACGGAGGTGAGGTAGGCTCCACCGACGTCATCGTGGTCGGCAGGAAGGCCGGGCCACAGCCCGAGGTATCCGACCTTTATCCGGTGGGCGTCAATCAGACGCTCCCCATCGCGTTCCGCATCGAGGAGGGAGCGCTCCCGCCCTTCGCCTCGTTCACGGTGGGAGGGGTGCGTCAGGCGACCTTCCCCGTCACGTTCGACGGGAGCGCCTCCAACGATCCGTACGGCGCCGGGCTCAGCTATCGCTGGGACTTCGGCGACGGCACCCAGGGCGGTGGGGCCCGGCTCGCCCACATCTACAGCGAGGGCGGCACGTACACCGTGACCCTGACGGTCACGAGTTTCGGGACGGGCCGGAGCGACAGCGCGTCGGGGAACCTGCTCATCGCCCCGGCGCCGGAGCCCACGGGCTCGGCGGAGGTGCGCGGACGGGTCACAGACCAGGATGGCAACGCCCTGGAGGGCGTGTCGGTGACCCTCGCGGGCGGTTCCCTGTCCGGCACCACCAACGCCTCGGGCTCGGTGTTGCTCACGGGCGTGCCAACGGGCGTGACCGTAACGCTGGACCTGGAGAGGGACGGCTACGCCGATCAGCGGGTGCGGATGGACATCCCCACGGGGAACGACGGGGCGCTCTTCCTTGCCAGGATGAAGGCACGCGCGGAACCCCTCCTCCTCGACGCGGTGGGTGGTGGGGGAGCGTACGGCTACGACGGGGTCTCGGTGACGCTCCCCCCCGGGGCGCTCGTGGACGGCAGCGGGACGCCGGTCACGGGGGAGGTCCAGGTGACCATGACCCCCCTCAACGTCGGAGGCGACGACATATACGCATTCCCCGGCTCCTTCGTAGGAGTGAACACCCAGGGGCAGGAGGGCCTGCTCCTGACGTACGGCGTGGCAGAGTATGTCCTCGATCAGAACGGAGAGGAGCTGCAGCTCCTTCCCGGCGCGACCGCGGTCATCCGCATCCCCATCTACACGGGGGGTGCCCAGCCCGGGGACCGGATCCCTCTCTGGTACCTGGACGAGGAGGCTGGGGTGTGGATCGAGGAGGGACTGGGGACCGTGGTGACGTCTGGTGGCTCTCCCACGGGGCTGGTCCTGGAGGCGGAGGTCAGCCACTTCTCCTGGTGGAACATCGATGTGTGGGTCGAGGACCCATACGAGCCGCTGGTCCGCTGCGAGACGGGCGACTTCACGCCTGTGAGCTGCACGGTGGTAGCCACCGTGATCGACCCAGGCTTCCCGCGTACCCACGCCACGGCCCAGGTGCCGGTGGAAGGACAGGTGCTGGCCTTCCCGCCGGACATCGATGTGGAGGTTACCGCATACGCTGCGGACCTCGGCTGGAAGGGGGTGACCGTGGTCAGCGGACCGTCCGGGGGCAGCGGTGAAATCGTGATCCTCCTGGACCAGATCGGCGCGTCGCCCCACACGTCGGTAGTCACGGTGTCGTCGAGCGTGGTGGACTTCGGGGGCACGGTTACAGCCACCCTCCAGGCGAGGGACGACTTCGGGTTCGGCCTCCTGGCGGGTGGAGACGCGGTGAACTTCGGCCGTGTCGAAGGCGCGGGCCTGAGCGCGTGGAGCTACGCCAACCTCGTGGACCACGGCGACGGAACGTACACCGTGGAGCTGGTGCCGTTGGCCTCCGGCCTGCCGACCCCGGTCCTGGCGTTCGTAAACGGCCAACAGGTCACCACGCCCATGCCTTCGGTACAGGTGGTGGCCGGGGAACTGACGGGCGAGCAGGTGGTGGCATTCCTGCGGGGTGCCAGCGAGCTATGGTGGATGGGCACCCAGGACTACAACGGGATGAAGCCGGGCATGGCGGTCATGGCGGACCAGGCCACTTCGTCGTGGGCGAACGCCGGCATGCGGGACCTGTCGTCCGAGCCCCGGGTGGGCTGGGACAACGAGCCGTGGTACGGCAACGCCCCGGTCACCTTCCTACCCTGGAGCCGTCTGTACACCGGCCTCTCCCTGCTTTACGACGCCATCGGGGCGTTGGACGACGGGGTGATCATCGGAGGAGGCGGGGCTGAGAACAACCGAGCCTACGCCTTCGCGAAGCTCCTGCAGGGGCTGGTCCATGGAGCCCTGGCTCTCCACTTCGACCAGGCCTTCATCCTGGACGAGGACGCCGACGTGGAGGCGGGCTCGTTCACGCTCCAGCCCTACGGCGTGGTCATGTCCACAGCCCTGGCGGAGCTGGAGGAGGCCCGGCTCATCGCCGAGTCGACTTCCTTCATCACGGTGCCGGAATGGCTGAACGGAGTAACCCTCGACAACGGGGAACTGGCCCGCGTGGCCCACTCGTACATGGCCCGTTTCATGGCGTCTGTGGCCCGGACGCCCCAGCAGCGAACGGCTGCGGACTGGACGTCGATCCTGAGCCACGCGTCCCTGGGGGTCCTCACCGACTTTGGCCCGAACCAGGGTGCGAACACCAACGTCGGTGCACCGTGGTTCGACTTCATCAAGTTCTACGGGTCGAACCCGACCTGGTTCAGGGCGGACTACAGGACCATCGGGGGCGTGTACCCAACCGATCCCGAGACCGATAAGGACGGGGGTCTCGCCGCGTGGCTGGCGACGCCCCTGGAGGACCGCTGGGAGTACGTTCTCAACACCGACGATCAGCGCCTCGGGGACGGGACTCTCGATGGCGGAGGCGACCCCAACCCCGGGACGGACTTCGGGTATGTGGGACCCTCGCAGTTCCGGTTGGATCGCGGGAGCTACCATTTCTCCCTCTACATGTGCACACGGTACCTCGCCACCTATGAACCGGGGTACGACGGCCCGCTCCCCATCCTCACGGTGGCGGAGATGGACCTTCTCCAGGCGGAGGCCCTCTACCGGCTGGGCCTGCCGGGCGTGGCGGACCTGGTCAACCGGACCAGGGTGGACCGGGGCGGGCTCACCCCGGCAACGGACGTGGACCCGCACCTCTTCGACATGCTGGCCTACGAGAAGAGGATCGAGACGTTCTACACGGGTGAAGGCATCGCCTTTTTCGACCGGCGCGGCTGGGGGGACCCGATCTCCACGGACGAGTTCGGCCACGGGCTCGTGCAGGGCACGCTGTTCCACTTCCCGGTCCCGGGGCGGGAGCTCGAGCGCCTGGGCCTTCCGTACTACACGTTCGGAGGCGAGGGGCCGGCGATGGTCTCCATGCTGGTCACCGCGGCGAGTCCGTATCAGATGCGCGAGTCAGCGGTGGCCGTGCCGGTGGCCAGCGTCTACGCCTTCGGGGCCGGCATGACGCCAGCGGAGAAGCTGGCGGCGATCGCGAGCCTAACGGGCGAGAGGGGAGGGCCTCCGAGCGAGCCGATCCGACGCTGACCGGCGGGCGGTGGGACCGCTCCGGTGGTCCGTGAGCGCGTAGCGGCCGGTGGCCTCCGGGCCATCGGCCGCTCGCATCCTCTCCTTCCTCGCGGCGCGACTCGAGGTTGATGCCTCAGATCCGCACCTGCACGTCGTGGAGCTGCCGGTACCTCCCGTCGAGCTCCATGAGGTCGTCGTGGCGGCCCCGCTCCACGATGCGGCCGCTCTCGATGACCAGGATCAGGTCGGCCCTCCGGATGGTGGAGAGCCGGTGGGCGATGACGAAGGTGGTGCGGCCCTTGAGCAGCAACTGGAGGCTCTGCTGGATGAGGGCCTCGCTCTCGGTGTCGAGGCTGGACGTGGCCTCGTCCAGAAGCAGGATGCGGGGGTTGGCCAGCAGGGCCCGGGCGATGGTCACGCGCTGGCGTTGGCCTCCCGAGAGCTTCACGCCCCGCTCGCCGATGACCGTGTCCAGGCCCTCGGGAAAGCCGTCCGTGAACTCGGTTACGTAGGCCTGCTCGGCGGCCTTGACGACTTCCTCCTCGCTGGCGGACACGCGCGCGAAAAGCAGGTTCTCCCGGATGGTGCCGTCGAACAGGAAGTCGTCCTGAAGCACGAGGCCGAGCTGCTCCCGGTAGGTGGACAGCCGCACCCGGCTGAGGTCCACACCGTCCACCAGCACCCGGCCCGAGTCGGGCGTCAGAAAGGACGCGGCCACGCCGGCCAGCGTCGTCTTGCCCGAGCCCGAGCTTCCCACCAGGGCGATGATCGTTCCCGGCTCCGCCTCGAATGAGACGCCCTTCAGGACCGGCTTATCCTGATCGTAGCGGAAGTGCACGTCCTCGAACGCCACGCGTCCTTCCACGGGGGGCATGTCCAGGGTGCGGTTCGGGTCGTCGTCCTCCTGGGGCCAGGACAGCAGCTCCTCGGTGCGGTCCAGCCCCGCGAACGCCTCGGTCATCTGCGTGCCGATGTTGGACATCTGCACGATGGGCGCGATGAGGAAACCCAGGAAGAGCGTGAAGGAGAACAGGTCCCCCAGCGTCATGCCCCCCTGCAGGATCTGGTTGCCGCCGTACCCCATCACCAGCATGCCGGCCCCCCCCATGAGGAAGGTGCCGAGGCTACTCACGCCGGCGGTGGTCAGGAGGGTGCTCTTGACGTTGTGGAAGATGCGTTGGACGCCGGCCTCGAAGACGTCGGCCTCGTTGTCCAGGGCGTGAAAGCCCTTGATGACCCGGATCCCTCCGAGAGCCTCCTGGAGGCGGCCCGTCACCTCGGCCCGGATCCGCCCTCTCTCCCGAAAGATGGGGCGGAGCGTCTGGAAGGCCTTGGTGGAGACCAGAGCGAACGCCCCGAGGGGGATGAGGGTAAACATGGTCAGGAGGGGGTCGATGCGGATCAGGAACACGAAGGCCACGATGGCCGTGAGGATGCCCCCGACGAGCTGAACCAGCCCCGTGCCTACCAGGTTCCGTACCCCGGCGACGTCTTCCATGATGCGGGACACCAGATCCCCCGACTTCGTGTTGTCGAAGACGCGGATGGGGAGTTGGAGGACGTGCCTCTGCACCTGGGAGCGGAGTTGGGCGATCATCTGCTGGGCTTCGACGCTCAGCAGGAGCGTGAGGAGAAAGCCCGTGGCCGACTGGACGACGATGGCTCCGCCCAGGACCCCGATGAGCACCCAGAGCATCCGGCCGTCCCCATTGGCCAGGACGTCATCGACCAGATACTTGGTGGACGCGGGCAGGACCAATCCCGCGAGCCGGTTGAACAGGATCAGGAGGAGGCCCAGGAGGATGAGCTTCCGCCGGGGCCAGATGATGTCCTGGAACGCGTTCTTCAGGCTCGCGCCCGTGACCTTCGTGGATGGGGGCATGGATGAGAGGTTGGTGGTCCGGAGTCGCCCTGGGGGGCGACATGGTGGTGGAAGTATACGGGATCGGCGGCCGGCGTGGAGGGGGCAACGCTCCGCGCATGTCGTTGCTCGTCCAGGACATGGGCGAGAGTATTGGGTTCGGGTGGTCTGACATGCCGACGACGCGGAGGCGATCGTGAAGCGGTTCCGGTGGCTCACGCCGGGCCTCTGGGCCGTGGCCGCGATTCTCGCCTTGCGCCTCGTGGTGGTGGCGGCCAGCGCCGTGGTGACCCCGAGCAACGCGTTCGTCGCCCACTACGCCGCCGCCCGCGTGGTGGTCGAGGGCGGGGATGCCGCGCGCTTCTATGACGATGCCTGGTTTCGCGAACAGGTGAGCCGCTTCGAGCCCACGGTCGAGGACGTCTTCTGGGCGAACCCGCCCACCATGAGCCTTCTGACGCTGCCGGTGGCGTGGACCCCCTACCGGGTCGCCCGTGGCCTATGGATCTGCGGCAGCCTCCTCCTGCTGTTCGGCACGGTGGCGTGGCTGATGCGGAGGCTCGACCTCCGGGGAGGATGGGCCGCCGCGTTCGCGTGCCTCGCGTTCGTCGCTCATCCGGTGAGGGAAAATCTCGGCCACGGGCAGGTGTACATCCTGGCCCTCGCCCTCGTCACGGCGGCGTGGTGGGGGTACCGAGGCCCGCGCGAGCCCCTCCTGGGGACGCCGATGGGCGTGCTCCTCGCGACCAAGACGACCGCGCTGATGCTGTGGCCGCTCCTGCTGGCGCAACGGAGGTGGCGGGGGCTGGGTTGGGGCGCGGGGACGGCCGTCGCCCTCGTCGCCGTGTCCCTTCCCTTCATCGGCGCCGCCGCGTGGCGAAGCTATGCGTCGGAAGTCGCTGCGCTCCCGTCCGAGCCCCTGCTGGCTGTGACCGCCTTTCAGACCGTGCCGAGCTTCTTCCGGCACCTGATGGGGCCGGGGGACGTTCGGGTGGGAGCGCCGCTGTTCGGCCGGCCCTTGCTGGCGGAGGTGGCGACCTGGGGCTGCGGAGCGGCGCTTCTGGGAGCGAGCCTGATAGCCGCCCACCGAGTGGGGCGATCTGACACGCTGTTCGCCGCGTTCGTACTGCTCGGCCTGGTGCTGAGCCCGGTGTCGTCGGAGGCCCACTACGTGATGGCGCTCCTCCCGATCGCCCTCCTCGCGGCGGAGCTGCCCCGGCGCGGGGTCCCCGCCGCGGGTGCCAGTGTGCTCGCGCTCGGGGCCACGCTGATCGCGGCGGACGTACCCTTCCGCTCGCCCCGGCTGATGGACGGCCTCGCGGCGCTTCTGGCCTACCCCCGGCTCTACGGGGCACTCCTCCTGTGGGGGCTGGCGATGGTGTGGAGCGTCCGGGTAGCGCGGAGCGTCCCGCTCGATCCCACCAGGACATCGTGAAGCGGCGGCGGCCCGTCCCTGGCCGGCGCGGCGAAACGTATTCTCGCCTCGACTCGTCAGAGGACATGTGGCCTGGCGCGGTGTCGGGTCGCACCATCGTCAACGGCGTTGGAGACGGAGGGGGATCGCAATGCAGATGATCGTGCACCTTCTGGTCACCGCCGTCCTGCTGTTCCTGGTGGGGCGGATGGTGGATGGAGTGGAGGTTCGGGACGGCAAGGCTGCCCTGTTCGGAGCCCTGTGGCTGGGCCTGGCCAACGCCTTCCTCAGGCCCCTCCTGCTCATGCTGGCCCTGCCCATCACCATCCTGACCCTGGGTCTCTTCGTATGGGTGGTGAACGCGCTGATGATCATGCTCGCCGCCAAGGTCGTGGACGGGTTCGACGTGGATGGGCTGGGTTCGGCCATGTGGGCGAGCTTCTGGCTGGCGCTGATGAACTTCGGCGTGGGGATGCTCTTCGGCATCTAGCCGACGGGCGGCGTCCACCGGGGCCGGTGCGACCGGGCCGTCGGGGTGACGAAGGCCACTCCTTGCACGGGCCGCCGAGCCGGGCCTAAGCTGCAGGATCGCACGGGGCCGCCGCGGCCCCCGGCCCCCCCCCTTCTCGCCGGGCGGGCGCCTCCAGAAGGCGCCGGCCCGCCCTCCCTTTGGGGGAAGGGGGCCCGATGACCACGCCGACAACGCCCCGATCCGGAGCCGAGCGGCTCCCGCCTGACCCGCGCTCACACGCCTACTGGCTGGATCGGGTGAGCTTCGACGGATACGCCCTGCGCTGGCTTCGTGGCTCCTGCCTCCAGGAGGGCATTCCGGCCCGCACCGAGGCCGCGGACCCCGCTTTCGACGAGAGCCATCAACGGGGGCCCATCCCCCAGGGGCGCTACCTGCTGGACCCCACCCGGGTCGAGAACCCCCCGGACGGCGGGGGGCCTCGTATCCCCCTGGAGCCGTACGACGAGACCCTGGAGCGCGTCAGCACCCTGCGAGGCGACGAGAACATAACCACGGCGTATCTCGGCGTCGGACTTGGTCTTACGGGATCGATCGAATTGGAGGCCGGAGCGGCCGCCGGCTTTATCGAGCGCCTCGCCGGCCTGGAAAGGCCCGTCGAGCTGGAGGTCCGCTACGAGGGGCCGCTGCGGGAACGCTACGAGCGCGTGGAACAGCGCTACGGCCGCAACCTGGTCCTGTGCTCCGACGGCACCGGCAACAGCGCGGGCAAGGGTAGGGGCACCAACGTGATCCACCTCTACGAGAGCCTGGACCGGCACGCCTATGACGACGGCGGGCCCGATCAGTTGGCGGTCCACGACGACGGCGTGGGCACCTCCGGCTCCCGGCCCTTGGCCCTCCTCGGGGGCGCCTTCGGCTTCGGCCTGGCCCGGAACGTTCGCCAGCTCTACGGCTGGCTGAGCCGGAACTACCGCCCCGGAGACCGGATCTTCGCGTTCGGCTTCAGCCGGGGGGCCTTCACGGTGCGGTGCCTGGCGGGGATGATCGGCCGCTTCGGCGTGGTGCGGGGTGAGTCTCTGACGGACGGAGACCTGGACCGCCTGGTGCGCCGGTTGTGGGACGCCTACAAGGAGGCCCAGCACCGCTACCGGGAAACGGGTCCCAGGCAGGAGCGCCTCGCCGGCCAACGCGACGCCTTCCACCACCTGAGGCCCCCCATCGAGTTCCTGGGCGTGTGGGACACGGTCGACGCCTACGGCCTTCCCGTGGACGAGCTCAAGGAAGCCCTCGTGGAGGCGAGCCAGCTCCTCCTGTGGCTGCCGGTCCTGCAGCGCTTCACCCTCACGCGCTTCAAGGACCGGAAGCTCCACTCGCGGGTGCGGCGGGCGCACCACGCGGTGGCCATCGACGACGAGCGTCACACCTTCCACCCGGTGCTGTGGGACGAGTCCCACGAGAAGGCACGGGCCGTGGGACTGGATGACCGGGAGCGGACGTGCCTGCGGAGGATCGAGCAGGTCTGGTTCGCCGGCATGCACTCGGACGTGGGCGGTGGGTATTCCAGGGACTCGCTCGCGCGCGTGTCCCTGGACTGGATGATGAACGGCGCCGCCCAGGAGGGCCTTCGCTTCGACCAGGACCGGCACCGCGCTTTGCGGGCGGACATGGATCCCACCGGGCCCATCCACGATTCCCGGGCGGGGCTCGCGACTTACTACCGCTTTCGCCCCAGGGACGTCGGCGGGATGTGCGCCGAGCACGGGATACCGGTCACCGTCCACTCCAGCGTCCTCGCCCGCATCGATCGCACCCGAGGCGACGGGGCCCCCACGGTCCTGCCCAGCGAGTACGACGTGGTGGGGCGGGACCGGTATCAGCGCGAGCGGGGCCGCCATCCCCTGGCGGAGAGCCTGACGGTGCTCCGGGGGCTTCAGTGGTGGCGCTCGGTGCTCTACTACCTCTTCATCGCGTGGACGGCGGTGGCGGTCGCCGCCGCGGTGGCGCTGGCTCCTGGCGCGCGCGACGTGCCGCCGCCTCGCTGGGGACCGTTGGGGTACGTGCTCTCGTTCGCTACGGCGGCGGCGCCGGACTTCGTGGGCTCCTGGATCTCGGGGCTTCGGGCACGGCCGCTTGCGGCCCTCGCCCTGGTGGCGGCCCTCCTCATCCTCTACCGCCAGGGTATGCGCCTGAGGGGGTGGATCCGGATCGAGGCGCGACGGGCCTGGGGCTTTCCCCTCAAGGAGAGGGATCCCGGGTGGCGAGGCCGCTTCGTCCGCACCGGGGCCTCCGTCTCCGAGTGGATCTGGCCCGGAAGGCTGTGGCGTCTGGCCGGGTGGGTTGGAGCCCTGGCGGCGGTGGGCCTGGCCGTCATGGCCCTGACGGGGAGGTTCGACCTGCCGCCCGACGGGTTCGCCCCCCGGGAGCCGGCCCGGTACGCCGTGCTGGACCGCGAGCGCGAGGTCCTTTTCCGCGCCGATGACCCGGGTCGGCCTCTGGACTTCGTGGTGGAGGCGGGCAGGCGGTACCGGGTCGATGTCGCGGTGGTGGAGCCCTGGATGGACGGGGGCCTGGCGGCGGGCCCCGGAGGGCTGACGGCCGACGAGGTGTTGGCCCAGCGCCTGGCACGCCCGTTCAAGCGGCGCTGGGGCAGCCCCTACATGAGCCTGATGGGCGCCGTCGGCTCCGTGAACGGCCCCCGCTGGGTCATTGGCGAGGGAGGCACGTTCACGGCGAGGCGGACCGGGCGCGTTCGCCTGTTCGTCAACGACGTGACGTGCTACCTGTGCTGGAACCCGTGGCACTACTACCGGAACAACCAGGGCAGCGCCCGCGTGCGCATCGCGCCGGCGCCTGTCAGCGGGGGTTGAGCGGGCGGCTCCTATCGCCGACGCGGCCGCGAGGTCATCTTCGTCCCGTCCGGCCATGCCAGCGCCCCGGCCCGGTGCCTATCGTCCACGCGTGAACCCGAGAACCGACATGAGTCCGACCACGGCGCGCTACGACTGGACGTATGCCGACTACGCCCGCCTCCCCGACGACGGCAACCGGTACGAGATCATCGACGGGGAGCTGCTGGTGACCCCGGCGCCGTCGCCCACGCACCAGCACCTGCTCCTCGAGCTGGCGGTCACCCTGCGGCTGTACGCCCAGCGCCACGGCATCGGGGTGGTGCTCCCCGACGTGGACCTTCTCTTCCAGAGCGGGCAGTTTCTGCGCCCCGACCTGGTGTTCGTGCCCGAGTCGTCCCGAGCGGGGATCACCAACCGGGGCATCGAGATGCCGCCGGGCTTGGTGGTGGAGATCCTGTCGCCCACGTCCGGGGCCATCGACACGGTCAAGAAGCCGCGGCGGTACGGGGACTTCGGGGTGCCCGAGTACTGGGTCGTGGACCCGGAGGAGCGCGTGGTTTGGGTTTGGCGCTTCGCGGCGGGGGCCACGGAGCCGGAGCGCGTGGCGGACCGGGTCACGTGGCAGCCGACCGGCGCGGCCGAGGCCCTCACCGTGGAGGTCGAGGAGCTGGTCCGACCGCTATGACGGTGGACGGCGGTGGGCGGTGCCCTCAGCCGCCGCCCGCCTCCTCGTCCGACGCCTCGAACAGCCCAACGGTCGACAGCGCCGGCGTGTTGTTCGCGTCCTCGATGACGATGCGCACCCGGTCCGCGGTCACGCCGTCGACGCGGAGGATCCGCTTGTAGCCGATGGTCGTGCCTCGGGCGATGGGTGTCCACTCGCCGTCCACCCGTGCGTCCACCGCGAACGAGGACACCCGCTGCCCCAGGCGGATGGGCTCCTGCAGCACGATGCGGTCGAAGTACGTCGCTTCCCCCAGGTCGACCTCCACGGTCGCGCTTCGCGTGCCGTCCCGTCCGGCCCAGTACGAGTCCGCGTCGCCGTCCACGACGTTGCCCGGCGCGAACCTCGGGTGGCGGCTCCACAGGCGGTCGGCCTCCACCGCCTTCCCGAGCGCGAGGTCGTCGCCGAAGGTCTCGTTCAGGATGCGGCGGAAGTCCCGGAGCGCCGCCACGTCCCGCTCGTGGAAGAGCCCGCGCTGGTCGGGGGGCACGTTCAGGAGCAGCACGCAGTTTCGTCCCACGGAGCGGTAGTAGACCTCCAGCAGCTCCCGCGGCGACTTGACCTGATCGTCCTGGTCGGGGTGATAGAACCAACCGGGCCGGATGGACGTGTTGCACAGAGGCACCACCCACTCACGACCCTCGGGATCACCCCTGTTCAGGTAGTCCGCGTCCGCCGCGCCGATGACAACACCCTCTGTCGTCAGCATGGACCAGTTGGTCTCGCCGGCGTAGCCGCTCTCGTTTCCGATCCAGCGGATGTCGGGTCCGGCGTCCGAAAAGATCAGGGCGCCGGGCTGGATCGAGTCCACCAGAGCCCAGGTCCTGTCCCAGTCGTAGTAGGTCTCCCGGTCGATGCGCCGCTCTTCGTCGGCGCCGCCGTACCAGCCCGTGCCCCCGTTGGCGCCGTCCACCCAGATCTCGGTGATGGGGCCGTAGTCGGTGAGCAGCTCCCGGAGTTGGCTCCGGTAATAGTCCAGGTAGGCGGGCGTGCCGTAGTCGGCGTGGTTGCGGTCCCAGGGCGATAGATAGAGGCCGAGCTTGACGCCGTGACGCGCGGCCGCGTCCGCCAGCTCCCCCACGACGTCGCCCTGGCCATCCCGCCAGGGGCTGGCGGCGACCGAGTGCTCGGTCCGGCGTGACGGCCACAGGGCGAAGCCGTCGTGGTGCTTGGCCGTGAGGATCAGCTCTCCCATGCCCACCTCCGCCGCCACCGACGCCCATTGGTCGGCGTCCAGCTCGGTGGGCATGAAGATCTCCGCGGGCTCGTCGCCGTAGCCCCACTCGCGGTCCGTGAACGTGTTCACCGTAAAGTGGACGAAGCCGATCAGCTCCATGCGCTGGTACGCGACCTGGGCCGGAGAGGGCACCACGGGGTTGGCCGGAATGTCGCCGGGGGGCGCGGCGTCGCAAGCGGCCAGGGACGCCAGCACGACGCTCACCGCGGTTGCCCGGGCGGAGAACTCGCGGGCCTGGACGTTCATGGGGATGGGGCTCACTCCGGGCCGGTGGGGTCGGCTACAGATCCCCCACAAGATACGCCGCAGCCTCGTCCGCCGAATACTCCAGGCGCCGCAGCCGGGCCTGGAGGTCGCGAACGGGGGTCGTGTCCCCCAGCGTGACCAGCGGCGGCTCGCCGGGCTGCCCGACGCGGCACGTGGCCAGAAGGCCGTTGCACAGGCAGATGGAGCCCTCGGTTCGCCAGGCCGGACCTCCCAGCTTCCGGAAGCGGGCCGGATCGTCCGCCGGGCACAGCCCCACGATCCGTCCGTCCCGGGGCCGCCACCCCCTCAGGTAGCCGAGATTGCACACGCGCGGGCGGGCGGCGTACGTCACGGGATCACCCACCGTGCCAGGCACCCGGGCCACCCGGAAGGGAAACGTGCTCGGAGAGGCGTTCGCCGAGGCCACCACTTCGAGCTCCCTGTGCCAGACCAGGCCGAGCACCCTGCGGCGCAGGTCGGGATCCATCCCCGATTCGTTGCTGAGGGCGAACAGCGTCCCGACCTGGCGGCGCATCCCGTTGCCCGGTGCGCCTTCCGCGGGCGGGGGTCCTCCGCGGCCGCCCGCGACCCAGAAGGGAAGCCCGACCGCCGCCACGGCGTCCAGGTCCGCCTCGTCCTCGGGACCGTAGACGTAGTTGCCCCGCTCGTCCTTGGTGCGGTTCCGCGGTGGCGCGTTGTGGCCGCCGGCCGCCGGGCCCTCCACCACGAACCCCTCGGGACGTGTCACGGGGTTCCCGGCCAGCGCTTCGGCCTGGAGGTGGGAGCTGACGATGGCCAGGAAGGCCGGTCGCGCGGGCGGCGGCAGGTCGAGCCCGACCAGGTCCGTGGGAGCGAAGCGGATGCGGTGCGCGCCGTGGGGCACCGTGGCCACCTGGACGGCCAGCTCCGCCGCGTGATGGCGGGCCAGGTCGTCGAGGATGGCCGGAATGTCGCCCGGATCTCCCGCGCCCATGACCACCCAGTCCACGCCAGCGAGCATGGCGCCGTAAAGCCCGTACAGGAGCACCCGCTCGATCTTGCGCAGGAAGTTGATCCCCACGGGGCGATCGGGCACCGCGAGCTTGGTGCGCCACACGTGGGAGAACGTGGCCATCATGGTAAAGATCTGCACGTCCCTGGGCGGCGTGAGACCCGCCATGGAAAAGCCCTTGAGCATCTCGTCGGGGCCTTTGCCTCCTGGGACGTGAAACTGCCGGTACAGGCGTTCCGCGTCCTCCGCCAAAGCGGGGACCCTGTCCTGGAACGCGTCGAAGGCCTTCCGGACGGCGTCCCCCACATCACCCATTTGCAGGAGGCGGGCGTAGATGTCCGTCAGACCGGTGGCGGACAGGCTCCCGGAGAATCGGCCCGACGCGTGCCGGGCCACGGTGGACACCAGCTCGACGCTCGAAATGTCCGCCCCCATGCCGCCGACGAGGATGTCGAGGTCGAGCAAGGATTTGGGCAGGGTGCGCATAGCCACCGCCCCGGGGCGTACGATGGCCCACGCGGGGGATGAAGTGATTCAGATGATATCATCGCGCGCGCGAGGCACGGGTGTCCGTCGGGGTTCCCCCGATCGCGCGTGTGGGGGATTCTCCCTCGCGACCGACCCGAACGGGGGGGCGCTCGTCAGGGCCCTCGTCGTGCCCGTCCGCCCGCCAGCGCCTGATACGCCATCACGCCCAGGATGGCCGCGATGGTCACGGCCGCGATGCCCTGCGCCAGGAAGTTCGAGATGTCCGGGGCGATGCCGGCGATGGGCTCTCCTCCCCGGGCCACCACGTAGACGGCCAGGACCACGCCCGTGAGGCCTCCTCCGCCCACCAGGCCCGACCCGAACAGGACCCCCTTCTCCCTGCGGGGCTCGGCCACCTCCTCGGGCTGCTTGCGGGTGAGGAACCACCTGAGCAGGCCTCCCAGGAAGACCGCGCCCATCGTGGACAGGGGCAGATAGACACCCACGGCGAAGGCCAGCACGGGGATCCTGAACAGCGCCGACGCGCCGCCGATGCCCACGCCGATGAAGATGAGCCCCCACGGCAGGTTCTGGTCCAGGACGCCGTCGATGACCAGCTTCATGAGAACCGCCTGGGGGGCGGGCAGCTCCGACCCGCCGAGGCCGCCTGGCGTCCCCTGATTGAGGATGATGACGACCAGGCACACGAAGCCCGCCGAGGTGATGACCCCGATGAGCTCGCCGATCTGCTGCTTCTTCGGGGTGGCGCCCAGGATGTAGCCCGTCTTCAGGTCCTGGGACGTGTCGCCGGCGATGGAGGCGGCGATGCACACGACCGTCCCGACCATGAGGGCCGTCGCCTTGCCCAGGATGTCCGTCCATCCCATGAGGAGGAAGACCAGGCTCGTGCCCAGGAGCGTGGCGATCGTCATGCCCGACGTGGGGTTGGACGTGACCCCCACCAGGCCGACGATGCGGGAGCTCACGGTCACGAAGAAGAACGCGAAGACGCCGATGCACACCGCGGCGACGGCCCGCACCAGGATCGTGTCGAGGTAGCCCAGCACCCCCGGCACCAGCGTCAGCACGACCAGGATCACGAGGACGAAGCCCATGACCGTGACCAGGGACAGGTCCAGGTCCGTCCGGTCCACGACCTCCCCGTCCGCCGTGCCGCGCTTGCGGATCTGGGCCATCCCCACGCGGAACGACTCCACCATGGTGGGGATCGACTTGACGAGCGTGATGATCCCCGCGGTGGCCACCGTCCCCGCACCGATGTAGCGGATGTAGCGGTCCCAGATCTGTCCCGACGACATGTCGCGGATGAGGAGCTCCGTCTCCGGGAAGACCGGTTCCGCCACGCCCTGGCCCCACCAGTTGATCAGAGGGATGAGGATCAGCGACGACAGCGCGCCGCCCGCGACCATGACCGTGGCGATGCGGATGCCCAGGATGTAGCCCACGCCCAGAAGGGGCGCGTTCACCCTGGCCGCGATGGCCGCCTTGTACGGCAGGAGGATCTCGAACGTGGACCGTACGAGCTGGAGCCCCTGGGTCAGGAACTGGAAGAACATGCCGATGGCGATGCCCCAGAACACGGGGTAGGCCTGTCGCCCACCGCCCTCGGCCGCGACCAGGACCTCGGCACAGGCCATCCCCTCGGGGTAGGGAAGCTGCCCGTGCTCCTGCTTGATCAGGTAGCGCCGCAGAGGGACCATGAAGAGCACCCCGATCAGGCCGCCCGCCATGGACAGAAGGGTGATCTGGGCCCACGCCGGGTTCATTCCCCAGATGAAGAGCGCGGGGATCGTGAACAGCACCCCCGACGCCACCGACGAGCTGGCGGAGCCCACCGTCTGGGACATGTTGGACTCGAGAATGCTGTGCTTCATCCCCACGGCGGTGAACGACCGGAATGCCACCACCGTGAGCACCGCCACCGGGATCGACGTGCTGATCGTGAGTCCCGCCATCAATCCCAGGTACGTGTTGGCCGCCCCGAAGATGATGCCCAGGATGATCCCGGTGATGGCCGCCTTCCACGTGAACTCGGTCAGGGTCTCGCCGTGCGTGTACGGCACGTACACCTGTCCGGGCTTCAGCTCGTATGCGGTGGTGGGGAGCCTACGGGGGGTCGGGGTGGTCGGTTCGTTGGCCAATGGACCGGCTCGCCGTTTGGGGTTGGCTGGCTACCGGGAGCGATAGGACAGGATGGGGAGTCCACGGCGGGAGGAAAAGCCCCTGGCGGGAGGCCCCGACACGCCTCACTCGCTTTTAAGCGTCTCCACCGTATCCACCCGGAGGGCCCGGCGCGCTGGGCCCAGGCAGGCCGCAACGGCGGCTGCGGTGAGGATGCCGACCCCTGCCGCATAGGAGATGGGATCGGTGGCACCGATCGTGTAGAGCGCCGAGGCGGCGAATCGCGCCAGGAAGGCAGTGAGGGGGAGCCCCACCACCAGGCCGAGGACCACCGGGCGCAAGGCCCGCGCCATGATGAGCCGCACCACGTCGGGCGCGGCGGCGCCCAGGGCCCGCCGGAGCCCCAGCTCCCGGGTGCGCCGGTTGACCGCAAGGGACACGGAGCCATACACCCCCAGGACCGCCACCAACATGGAAAGGGCGGCGAAAGCGGCCAGCAGCACCGC
The DNA here is from genome assembly GCA_036396575.1 of Longimicrobiales bacterium. Classification (GTDB taxonomy): domain Bacteria; phylum Gemmatimonadota; class Gemmatimonadetes; order Longimicrobiales; family Gaopeijiaceae; genus DASWKP01. Next base: position 20,179 of record DASWKP010000246.1, read on the forward strand.
GAGGAAGCGCCCGTCGGCGGTCTGCGCTCTGAGCATGTCGGGGCCCGTCGTGGCCCCGGACAAGGCGAGGCCGGGGTCCAGGGCGGCGAGGCGCTCCTTGAACGCCTGGAGCACCAGGGCGGGGTCGGCCTCGGTGCGCAGGATGAACCGCGTCCAGGGGTCGTCCGCCCGCGTGTCCACCACCCAGTAGGTCGGGCGAATCTCGTCGTCGTCCAGGCCGTTCGTGCGCACGTTCGCGGCGACCCCGACGATCTCCATGGACGTGGACGTGGTGCCGATCCGCATCGTCCGCCCCACCACCGAGTGCGGGTAACGCCGGGCAAACTCCTCGTTCACCACGACCCGCCTCCCCTGTCCGGCGTCCTCGGCCCGGGCCCCGCGACCCTCGAGGAGGGGAATTCCCATCACGTCGAAGTAGCCGGGCGCCGCCGAAGCCTGGGCCGTCCAGGCGGAGCCCGCCTCGATGGGCTCCTCTCCGTCCAGGTGGGGCAACCCGGCGACGAGGGAAAACGAGAAGGGGGGCACTCCCGACGTGGTCAGCCCCTGGACGCCGGGAAGGTCTCGAAAGGCCTCCCGGGCGCGGGCCCAGAACGCCGTCCGGTCCTCGGGCTCCGGGTAGCGCGCCCGGGGCAGCGACACCGACCCGATCACCAGGCGGTCCACGTCGAACCCCGGGTCCACCGACGCCAGGGCCTCGAGGCTCCGCAGACCCAGGGAGGCGCCCACCACCAGGACCAGGGCCATGGCGATCTGCACGCCCACGAGCGCCTCTCGGCCCCGGAGGCGCCGGCGGCCCTCGGTGGCGGTGCGGTTGGTCAGGCGCCGCTTCACCTGGGGTGAGCGAACGTGCAGCGCCGGTACGAGACCGCACAGAAGGGAGGCGACCACCGCGATCCCGGCGGCGTACGCCATCGCCCGGGGCTCGATCCAGTGGGCCGTGAGGTCGGGAAACCGCGTGGGCGTGATCCGGGCCAGCGCGGTCATGCCCCAGTGCGCCAGGAGCAGTCCGAGGGCGCCGCCCGCCATGGACAGCATGGCCCCATCCGCGACAAAGAGCCGCACGAGCCCGCCGCCCGAGGCACCCAGGGCCTGCCGCACGGCGATCTCGCCGCTTCGGGTCACGGCCCGGTCGAGCAGGAGGTTGGCGACGTTGATGACCGCGACCGCCAGAAGCAGCGCCACACCGATCCACACCACCCAGAGCCCCGTGACGAAATCCGAACTCAGGAAGTCGGACGGCGCCGCCACCGCGGGCACCCACGTGTTGGCGGAGCCCGGCCGGAGGTCTTCGCCTTCGATGAGGGAGGCCAGCTCGCTCTCAACCATGCCGGGCGTCACTCCCGGCGCCATGACGGCGAGGAAGGGAGACCAGTACGAGGCGTTGGCCTCATCCCCCGTTCGGATCGCCGTCCAGACGTCGGGCAGGTCGCCGAAGTCCAGGGTGGCCTCAGCGGGCCACACGCCGATTACGGTGAAGACGGTGTCGCTCAGCGTCATGGTGCGTCCGACCACGGCGGGGTCCGCGCCGTGAGCGCGGCGCCAGTAGGGCTCGCTCAGCATGAGGGTTGCGGGGGCGTCGGCACGGGCGTCGTCGGGCCCGAATGCCCGGCCCACCACGGGCCGGAGCCCGAGCATCCTGGGCAGTCCCTCCGTGACCGACGTGCGGCTCAGCCGCTCGTCCGTTCCCCCCGCCGGCGCCAGGGCTCCGACCTGGCGGAAGACCTCGATGGCCGTCAGCGTCCTGGCGCCAGCGCGCCAGCGCTCGAACTCGAGCTGGCCTGGAGAGACCCGCCCTCCCCGCTGCTCGCTCTGGAGCGCCAGGTACACCATGCGGTCCCCGTCCGCGAAGGGGAGGGGGTGGAGCACGAAGCGGTCCAGCGCCCCGAAGATGGCGGCGTTGGAGCCAATGCCGATACCCAGCGTCAGGATGACCAGGGCCGCGAAGCCCGGGCGACGGCCGTGCATCCGGAGCGCGAGACGCAGGTCGCCACCGAGCCCACCCCAGAAGGAGGGCGAGGAGGCCCGGACCCCGCGGTGGCGTAGCGCCGGCACCGCGTGCATGGCGTCGGCGGCCAGCACGAAGACCCATCGGAGGAACGCCCCCGGCGCCCCGCGGCCTCCGCGACGCTCCAGGTCCCAGCGGTGGCCCACCGCCTCCATGAAGTCCGCTCCCGACTCCTCCCTGAACCGGGCGGGGTAGAGCCCCAGGATCGCCCCGGCGACGATGCGGAGCACGCGGGGTAGCGGCGAGGGCCCCGGCCCCCCGCCACCGGCGTGGCCCATGCCGGTCCCGCGGGTCACGCGCCGCTCTCCAGCACGTGCTTGCCCACGGCCACGTCCAACAGGCGTCGAAGGTCCGCGGTTTCCTGCCGCAGAGCCTCCCGTCCCCCGGCGGTCAGGCGGTAGTACCTCCGGCGAGGATCGTCGTCGGAAGGGTCCGGCGCCTGGGAGGCTTCCGCGATGAGCCCCTCGCGGGCGAGGCGCTTCAGCGTCCCGTAGAGCGTGCCCGGGCCGAGCTTCACTGTGCCGTCCGTGCGCTCCTCCACCTCCTCCACGATGCCCAGCCCATGCCGGGGCCGGTCCGATACGGCCAGGAGGATCAAAAAGGCAGGTCGGGTCAACCAGGCGTTGGCGGTCTCACCCATGGTAGGTCTCCGCGGAAATATCGACGTCCATGATTTATCGACAGCCATGATATCATGGATGGTGATAGTTCACAAGTCGGGAGCGCCGATGCGACCGGCCAGGGCCGTGGGCCAGGGCGAGCTCAGGTGAAGCGAAACACGAAGGGCAGGACGAACGAGACGAGCGCGGCCCAGCCGACGTAGACGGGAAGGTAGCCAACGACGGCTTGCCGGACGCCGCCCGCATCGTGCTTCCCTCGGATGAGGCCGATGTAGGCTCGGCACGTCCACGCGAGATGCGCCATGACGACGAGGTTGGCGCCGAGTACCACCACACGGTTTGGCGTGAGTCCGTAGGAAGTGAGTCGGAAGAGAATGGCCGAAAGCGCGATCGCGTCGATGACGAGGGTGACGACGAGCAGCGCGACGTTGACGTAATCGATCCATCCCACCTCGGTCTGCTCCCCGCGCTCGGCGATCGAGAAGACCGTCATTCCCAGCACGACGAGCAGAAGACCGTTGAAGGTTATGAGGAACTCACGATCCACGAACGGGCTCTGCCCGCCGAGAAAGGCGACCGCCAGGTAGGCGCTGGTCATCACCAGGAAGAGGGGCGCAAAGACACGAGCGAGGACCGAAGCGATCCCGGTGCGCCTCTTGAAGACCACGTCGTACAGATAGGTCCCCGCCACGGGCACGGCGGCCGCGCCCACGACGCCGACGTTCTGGGCGTACCAAGCGGCCGAGTTCTCGAGAACCAACTCGAACAGTGCCACCGTGATCCCGCTGAAGACGATTCCGCCCAGGCCTACCAGGCTGGCCAGGATCAGCAACTCGCCGTTGTAGCGTATATAGCGGATACGCCGTTGGGGGTCGCGCCAGGACGCGCCCGTGAAGACGAATCCCAGGAAGGCCCAGAACAGGATGGGCAGGTGAAGCAAGGCCATCACCACGGAGTCGGTGGAGCCCGGGAGAAGAGAGGCGTAGACCGTGACGATCGCGGCTAGCGCCAGACCGGTGATCAGCTCGCCCGGCCTTCGATTCTCGAGCCAGAAATACGCCGCCAGCGCCAGGATGATCAAGGACGGGGCGAAGCGCGGGTAGTACCACTCATCGCCGAGCCAGACAGCCGGGATCCGGACCAGAGCCCCCACGCAAAGGCCGATCCCGATCGCGTACCACAAACGGCGCCTCTCATCTCCACGAGCCGGCTCGCTGTACTCGAGCCGAGCCCTCCAGACGCGTAGCGTCTCTGAGTCCTGAGCGGCTCGGGACACCTCATCGAAGCAATCGCGAAACGACTCCGGATCCTGACGATAGAGGGCTTCCATCTGCTTGGGATCGTTCAGGGACTCGAGGATCCGTTGCGAGGTCGGTTGCATGCGCGCTATCCCTTGGGTTCGGGTTCTCGGGAATTATAGAGTACTCCGCCTTACAAAGTCAATCCGCGCGAGGGGCCGGTTCGTGGTGGAAGTAGCCTTGAGCGCGGGTTGTGTTACATGTATTTTTGTATATACGAGCACCAGAACCATCGCGGTCGACTCGCGCGTCTACGACCGGTTACGGGCGATCAAGAAGGAGGGGGAGTCCTTCTCCAGGTTACTGGATCGTCTCCTCACGGAGATGAGCGCAGCCAACACGGGCGGCGACATCCTGAGGGGGCTCGCAACGATCGCCCCGCTTTCGCCGAAGGACGCCGAGGTGTTCCAGTCGGTCGTCGCCGAGAGCCGCGTTGGCGAAAACGTGGGACCCCCGTGATCTGCGTTGACACCACATTCCTCGTGGATCTCTGGGGGGCAGGGGACGTCCGGGACGCGCCGGCCCGGGCCCTGCTCGCCGCCCACCCTGGAGAGGATTTCGCCGTCCCGACGCATGCCGCCGGAGAGTTCCTCGAAGGCGGCGCGGCGGTTTCGCGGGAGAGGCTGGCGGAATCCCTCCACTTCCTGCGGCTCTTTCGGATCGGCGAAGTCAGCCTGGAGACCGCGGTCCGCTACGCGAGGATCGTGGCGAAGCTACGGTCCGACGCGCGCCTGAGTGGACGGTCGAAAGCGGACCTCTGGATCGCGGCCTGGGCCGTCGAGCACGCGGCACCGCTCGCGACGCGCAACACGCGACACTTCGGGGACATCCCGGACCTCGCCCTGATTGGATACTGATCTCCTTGTCCTCCCCGGCCGTGTCTTCTACATTGTAGAAAGTTCTACGTTGTAGAAACCGGAGGGAGTCATGGGAAGGGACGGGTTGCTGGGCGCGTTCGAGGAATTGGTGCTGCTCGCGGTGGCCCGTGGGCGTGGCGATGCCTACGGGATGACCGTGCGGCGGGAGATCGAGGAGAACACGGGCCGTGACGTGACCATCGGCGCGGTCTACTCGACGCTCGACCGACTCGAAACCAAGGGCTTGGTCGCGTCGTCACTCGGCGGCGCGGATGACGACCGCAGCGGACGGGCCCGCCGGCATTTCAGGATCCAACCAGGAGGCATCGAGGCCCTGGCGCGCGCCCGCGAGACCCGGAGCGGCCTTTGGGAGGGCATCGACCTCGCGGACCTGGCGTCCGACGCGGAGGCCGGATGATGGGCGCCCGCAGGCCCCCCCGCCTCGCGCGGGCGTTGCTCGAGCTGCTCCTCCCTCCTTCCGACCGCGGAACCGCGACCGGCGACCTGGACGAGGAGTATACCCGCTTCGTCCTGCCCGAGCGCGGCCGCCTGCACGCCGACTTCTGGTACTGGCGCCAGGTGCTGCTTTCGATTCCTCGGCTCATCGAACGGCCTTCGGCCACGAGCGGGCTCGGCGCCGACGTGCGCCAGGCCTTCCGCGTGATCTGCAAGCGGCCGGCGTTCGCTTTCGCGACGATCGCCACCCTGGGCCTCGGCCTCGGACTCAACACAGCGGTCTTCAGCGTGGTCCACGCCGTGCTGCTTACCCCCCTGCCGTACGGCGACGCGGAGCGTGTCGTCCGCCCGATTCCCGACGAGCTCTTCTTCGTCAACTCGTACGAGTCCGTAGCCCTCGGCGAGCGGATGACCACCCTCGATGGCACAGCCGCGTGGAGCCGGACGCTCGCGCTCTTCGACGAGGCGGAGGCTGAAGAGGTCCGCGGAGCGAGCGTGTCGTGGAATCACTTCGACCTGCTCCGCGCTCGACCGCTCTACGGTCGTTCTTTCACGCGGGAGGACGCCGCTCGGGGCGACGGCGTGATCCTCGGGCACGGCCTGTGGGTCCGCCGATTCGGAGCAGACCCACGAATCGTCGGGCGCACGGTGCGGATCTCCGGGGAGGCCACGACCGTGCTCGGGGTCATGGCGTCCGAATACGTGCCCCTGGAGTTCGACTGGGAGGTCTGGTTCCCGATGCCGCTCGATCCGGCCGAAATGGAAGGCCGGGGCATCGTCGTGAACGGCCGGCTGAGGGACGGCGTGACGCTCGAGCAGAGCCGTGAGGAGCTGCGTCGCGTTCTCGGCGACATCTGGATCGAGAGCGGTGGCGAGGTGAGCGACGAGGACCGGGCCGGCCTGGAGATGGTCACGATCCAGGAGTGGATGTTCGGGGACGTCCGATCCTCTCTATGGGCCGTGGGAGCTGGCGTCGTCTTCCTGCTCCTGCTCGCCTGCGCCAACGTCGCGAACCTCCTGCTCGTCCACACCGCAACGCGGGCCCGCGAATTCGCGGTCCGCTCCGCGCTGGGGGGAAGCCGCCTCCGGGTCGGCCGGCAGTTGGCGACCGAGATCTTCGTGCTGGCGGTCGCGGGTGGCCTCGTTGGGTACGGAGCCGCCGCGCTCTCCCTTGGATGGCTGGTGAGCCGCCTTCCGGACGACCTGCCCCGGCTGACCCAGATCGGACTATCGGGCGGCGTCACGGTCTACGCCCTGGGGAGCGCGCTGGTCGTGGCGACCCTGATCGGCCTGGCGCCGGTAGTGCGTGCGACCGGGCGCTCCGTCGGGTCGCGGCTAACGGGTGGGCGGGGCTCCAGCTCCGGCAGGGCTCAGATTCGGCTGCGGGGCGGCCTCGTCGCACTCGAGATGGCGCTCGCCGTCCTGCTCGTGTCGGGAGCCGGCCTCATGATGCGCAGCCTGGTGTCGCTCCAGGGTGTGGATACCGGCTTCGACGCCGAGGACGTGGTCACGCTCCGGCCGTCGCCCCCCGCCGACCGGTATCCGACGGGTGCGCCCCTCGAGCAGTATTACGCGCAGCTCACCGAGCGGCTCCAGCGGCTCCCGGGGGTGACGTCAGTGGGCGCGATCCAGTTCCTGCCCATGACGTCGGGCGGATGGTGGGCCAGCTACCAGACGGAGGAGACTCAGGCCTCAAAGGACGCCATCGAGCGCCGCACAGCGATGCGGGTCGTGCGGGACGGCTACTTCGAGACGATGGGGATGCGCCTGATCCGCGGACGGCTTCTCACCGGTGAGGACTTCGCGGAGGGTGCTCCATCGCGCGCGTTGGTGAACGCGACGTTCGTCCACGAGGCCGGCGCCGATGTACTTGGCCGCGCGATCTACATCGACGGATCGGCGGTCGAGGTCGTGGGCATCGTGGGCGATGTACGGCAGAGTGACCTTCGCACCGATTCGCACGCCGAGACCTACATCGCCTTCGCGCGGGTGCCGTGGCGGCGCATGCACATGGTCGTGCGTGTCGACGGCGATCCGGGCGCGACCATGCGGGCCGCGCGGGCAGCGGTGGTCGCGCTCGATCCCCGGATCGCGGTCTCGGGCCCAACGCGCATGAGCGAGATCGTCGCCCGCACCATGGGCCGGACGACGCTGGTCGTCGCGCTCCTGTCGCTGTTCGGCTTCGTCGGGCTGGGGTTGGGCGGCGTGGGGATCTACGGTGTGGCCACTCAGGCCGTGGCCGAGCAGCGACGGGACATCGGTATCCGCCTCGCGCTGGGAGCCCAGCGGAGTCGGGTCACGACGCGCGCGATCGTGAGAGGACTGGTGCCCGTCTGCGTGGGGCTCGGTGTGGGTCTCGCGGCCGCCCAGGGCGGGAGCAGGCTCCTCGACGACTTGCTGTTCGGGGTCTCTGCCACCGACCTCGCCACACTGGTCGCGGCGCCGTCCACGCTCGTGCTGGTCGCCCTGGGCGCTCTGGCGATCCCCGCCATACGCGCCGGCCGGGTCGATCCGGCGCGGACGCTCCGGGAGGAGTAGCGGCCCCGTCATTCCCAACGGAGGCCCCGCGGCCCCCGGGCGCCGCTCCGCCCGGGGCGCGCCACCGCTCCGCGACGGAGCCTTCCCTCTCCCATCTCCTTGACGTTGCCCGGCCCAGGGTCTCTTATTCCCCCGCCGCTCTCGCGGGCGCGAGGGCGGGTCCGGGGGGAAGCCGACGTGGTTCGCTAACGCTGGAGGTTGGGACCGTGCCCGATCCGATTGAGCTGGAAGTCCAGAAGCACCAGGCCGACTCGATGCAGCGGGAGCTGTTCGGGACGCGGCTGGGCTTCGTGCTGGCCGCGGTGGGCAGCGCCGTGGGCCTTGGCAACATGTGGCGCTTTCCCTACCGGACGGCGGAAGGGGGCGGGGCGGCCTT
>DASWKP010000247.1:0-1622 GCA_036396575.1 Longimicrobiales bacterium
TCGAGCCTGCCGGTGCTCTTCATCGGCTGGGAGGGGGTCGGGCTCTGTTCCTACCTCCTCATCGGGTTCTGGTTCGAGGATCGGGAGAAGTCGGACGCCGGAAAGAAGGCGTTTATCGTGAACCGCGTCGGCGACTTCGGATTCCTCGTCGCGATGTTCCTGCTGTTCACGGTCTTCGGAACGCTGGACTTCGTGCCGGTGTTCGCAAGCGCTCCCGAGACCCTGGCGTACGGGGGAGGCCTGGTCACCGCCATCACCCTCTTCCTGTTGTTGGGCGCCACGGGCAAGAGCGCCCAGATCCCGCTCTACACGTGGCTCCCCGACGCCATGGCGGGACCGACGCCGGTATCGGCGCTCATCCACGCCGCCACCATGGTGACGGCGGGCGTCTACATGGTGGCGCGCAGCTCGGTGCTCTTCGCCCTTGCCCCGGTGGGGAGCGTCACCGTGGCGGGCATCGGAGTGCTCACCGCGCTCTTCGCCGCGACGATCGCCCTGACGCAGAACGACATCAAGAAGGTCCTGGCGTACTCAACGGTCTCCCAGCTCGGGTACATGTTCCTGGGCGTGGGCGCGGGAGCGTACGCGGCCGGCATCTTCCACCTCATGACCCACGCCTTCTTCAAGGCGCTCCTCTTCCTGGGCGCCGGCGCCGTGATCCACTCCATGCACCACGCGCTTCACCACACCCACAAGGACTGGGACGCTCAGGACATGAGGAACATGGGCGGGCTGAGGAAGTTCATGCCCGTCACGTGGATCACGATGTGGATCGCCACCCTGGCCATCGCGGGGATCTGGCCTTTCGCGGGCTTCTTCTCCAAGGACGAGATCATCTGGTCGGCGGGCGCGGCGGCCCGCGGCCCCTATGCCTCGTTCTATACGGTCTACTGGATCCTGGCCCTCGCGGCAGCCATGCTCACCGCCTTCTACATGACGCGCCTCATGGTGATGACGTTCCATGGGGAGAACCGCACTGGGCGGGAGGAGGCCGGCCATCTCCATGAGGCGCCCCGGACGATGACAGTGCCTCTCATGGCTCTGGCGGCGCTGTCCGCGTTCGGCGGCTGGATCAACGTTCCCGAGGATATCCGCCAGTCGTTCCTCGGCCTGTTCGGGGCCCTGCCCATGAGCGAGTGGTTGCACCATTGGCTCGAACCCCTGACGGCCACGGCCCACCGGATCCAGGTGGAGCACGTGGGCGAGGTGGCGCACTCGGCGCCGTTCGGTGGAGGCGAAGTCCTGTGGGCGGTGGTGTCGACCCTGGCGGCCGCCGCCGTCGTGGTCCTGACCATCAACGTCGTGCGTGGTTGGACCGTGGTCCCGGCCACGGAGGATGCGGAGCCCACCGGCTTCCGCCGGATCCTCTACCACAAGTGGTACGTGGACGAGCTGTACGACGCCATCATCATCCGGCCCGTGCTCAGCACCTCGCGGTTCGCGTGGAGGGTCGTGGACAACGGGATCATCGACGGTCTGGTCAACGGCGGAGGAAACCTGGCCAGGGCGGCCGGCTGGTTCGGCAGCCTCTTCCAGACGGGCACCCTGAACACTTACGCCTTCTTCCTCACCCTGGGGGTCCTCGTGATCCTCGGGGTGGTGGCCTTCTAGAGGAGCCGGAC
>DASWKP010000248.1:0-5514 GCA_036396575.1 Longimicrobiales bacterium
GAGCTCCGGGTTCTGGCGCAGGACCTGGAACATGTCGGCTTCCCGTTCTCTGGCCAGAAGGTGCTGATCCACGGCCACGCCCCTGAGGAATCCGAAGCCCTCCTGGTATTCCGGGGACCAGACGATGTCGTTGCCTTTGACGTCACCCCGGAGGAGGAAGGACGCCATCATGGACGCCCCGGCCGACGTCCCGCCGATCACGCCCCCGCGGGCCAGCAGGAGGTGGAGCTCGTCCTCGGTGAGCGTACCCAGGTACGCCTCCACCAGGCGCCAGGGACGGCCTCCTTCGATCCACACGCCGGTGGCCTGGCGCAGAGGCTGGACGAAGTCCTCCGTGTTGGCCACGTCCGAGTACCGGGTGTGGAGGACGGTGACCCACATGGCGCCGGCATCCCGGAAGGGCTTCACTCCCGGCCAATCCAGGGGTAACCCCTTGTCCGACGTGGCCGTGGGGATGACCACGATGCGTGCCTCGGATCCTCCGGCCAGCTCCACGAAGCTGCGGTAGATGGCGCTCTCGAGGCGGCCTCCCCCGGCCAGGACCAGCGCTCCAGTCGGGGGTCCGATGCACGTGGCGACGCAGCGGTCCTGGGCGGCCGCGCCGCGTGGGCACAACAAACCGCCGGTCAGGATCGCCGCGAGGGCGATCCCTCGGATACCGCGGGCGAGGTCGAGGCGTCCGGGCCCACAAGGCTCGGACGCCGCCGTCTCAGACGGGGTGCTCGAAGAACGGATTCGTGCCGCTGTCGTGGTCCGTGACGTCGTGAACGGCCGTGAGCTCCGGCACCGCCTGTCGAAGCATGCGCTCGACCCCCTGCCGCAGCGTGAGTCGCGACATGGCGCAGCCCTGACAGCCACCACTCATCTCCACGTAGACTTCCGTGTCCTGAACGTCCACGAGGCTGATCTGGCCCCCGTGGCTGGCGATGGCAGGATTGACCTCGGTATCGAGGACCGTGCGGACCTTGTCCGCGATAGGCCCGGTGAGCCTCGACGAGCCCGCCGGCCCCTCACCCGGTTTCGGCGGTATCGTGCGGACTTCGAATCCGCTTTCGTTGACCCGTTCCACGAAGTCAACGGTGGCGCCTTCCAGGCGATGGGCCTGGGCGTCCGCCACGAGGACGACGAAGTCCCCCAGATCGAGCTCCCGCTCTCCGTCCCTGCGCTCTCCCTCGCTGACGAGGGTGAGGTCGAAGCGGGGTGCAAGGGGGCTGCCGTTCATGGTGATGCGAAGGGCGTCCATCTCTCCGTCGCCCTGTTCGATGAACGACCGGACCATCTCACGGGCTCGGTCCGTGAACGTCAGCATCCGAGTCTCCTGCCAGGTAAGGTGAGGTGCCCCACCTCATACCCTCCTTACGCGTAGGGGTTCTGCCAGGGTTCGCGGCCGCGGCAACCACGCCCGCGTTTCCGGCCTCATCGCCGCCGCGTCGGGTTGGACACCCGGCCCTGCCCTGTCTACACTTGATGGCTCCTGGAGCCGGCCCACCCGACCGGCCTTTCGCTTACGGAACCCCGGCCCTTTCGTCATGTCCGACACCCAACTCATGGACAAGCTCGCGTCGCTGGCCAAACGGCGCGGTTACGTCTTCCAGTCGTCCGAAATATACGGTGGCACCGGCTCCGTGTGGGACTACGGCCCCCTGGGCGTGGAGCTCAAGCAGAACGTCAAGGCCCTGTGGTGGAGCGCCATGGTGCACCAGCGGGACGACGTGGAGGGCCTGGACGCCGCCATCCTCATGCATCCCCGGGTGTGGGAGGCCTCGGAGCACGTCGACGTCTTCACGGACCCGCTGGTCGAGTGCTCCAACTGCCACCGGCGCTTCCGGGCGGATCTGCCCGAGGTGGAGGGCGGACAGTGCCCGACGTGCGGCACCAGGGATGCCTTCGGCGAGGCCCGGCAGTTCAACCTCATGTTCAAGACGTTCATGGGGCCCGTGGAGGACGCGGCCGCGGTGGTCTACCTCCGCCCCGAGACCGCCCAGGGCATCTACGTGAACTTCATCAACGTGCAGCAGGCCTCCCGGCAGAAGGTGCCCTTCGGCATCGCCCAGATCGGCAAAGCGTTCCGCAACGAGATCACGCCCGGGAACTTCATCTTCCGCACCCGCGAGTTCGAGCAGGCCGAGATGCAGTATTTCGTCGAGCCCGGCACCGACGACGACTGGTTCGAGCGATGGAAGGCCGAGCGCATGGCGTGGCACGTGGGCCTCGGCATCCGGGAGGACAAGCTGCGCTATCACGAGCACGCACCCGACGAGATGGCCCACTATGCCAAGAAGGCCTTCGACATCGAGTATGAGTTTCCCTTCGGCTGGAAGGAGTTCGAGGGGATCCACAACCGAACCGACTTCGACCTGACCCGGCACCAGGAGTTCAGCGGTAAGCGGATGGAGTACATCGACCCCGGCACCAACAAGCGCTTCGTGCCCTACGTGGTGGAGACGTCCATGGGGGTGGACCGCACCGTGTTGGTCCTGCTGGCCGACGCCTACCGGGAGGAGGAAGTGGAGGGCGAGGAGCGCGTGGTTCTGGGACTCGATCCCCGCCTGGCGCCGATCAAGGTGGCCGTTTTTCCGCTGATGAAGAAGGATGGGCTGCCCGAGGTGGCGGAGCGCCTCCACCAGGCGCTGCGCGCGGCCGCAGTTCCGTCGTTCTTCGACGTGGCGGGCTCCATCGGGAGGCGGTACCGGCGCCAGGACGAGGCGGGCACCCCCTGGTGCGCGACGGTGGACGGCCAGACCCTCGAGGACGACACCGTGACGATCCGGGACCGGGATTCCCTGGAGCAGGTGAGGGTGTCCGTGGGCAAGGTGGTGGAGTGGGTGCGCGAGCGGCTATAGTGGCCGCGACGTGAACTCGACCTGACAGGAGGCGAGGCGGCGGTGGCATCCAGATCCGAGGTCTTCAGCACACGGTGGGGCATGCTCCTGGCCATGCTGGGCATGGCGGTGGGCACCGGCAACATCTGGCGCTTTCCCCGCATCGCGGCGAGCAACGGCGGGGGCTCCTTCCTGGTCGCCTGGGTGGTCTTCCTGCTCCTGTGGTCCGTTCCCCTCCTGATCCTGGAGTTCGGCATCGGCAAGGGGACGCGCTACGGGCCCGTAGGCGCTTTCGTCAAGACGGTGGGGCCGGCCTTCGGGTGGATGGGGGCGTGGATCGCCCTCGTGGCCACGGCCATCATGTTCTACTACAGCGTGGTCATGGGGTGGACCCTTCGCTTCTTCGTGGCCGCCGTGACCGGAGACATTCCCACTGCGGTACCCGACGCGTTCTGGAACGGCTTTCACTCCACACCCTCAGCCGTCCTGACCCACGCCGTGGCCATGGGGCTGGGCCTCTTCGTGGTGTCCAGAGGGGTGAAGGGCATCGAGACGGCGGCGCGCATCCTCATCCCGAGCCTCATCGTCCTGGTGGTCGTCCTGGCGGTGAAGGCCGTGACCCTGCCCGGGGCTTCCCGGGGCCTGGCTTTCCTGTTCACGCCGGACCTTTCGGAGCTGGGCAATTACCGCGTCTGGCTCGAGGCCTTGACGCAGAACGCGTGGGACACCGGCGCGGGCTGGGGGCTGGTCACGACCTACGCGATCTACATGCGCAGCCGGGAGGACACCGCGCTCAACGCCTTCGTCATCGGCTTCGGCAACAACGCCATGTCGTTGCTGGCGGGGATCATGGTGCTGTGCACGGTATTCAGCGTCATGCCCGACGCCGCCACCGAGATCGTCGGTGCCGGCAACGAGGGGCTCACCTTCATCTGGGTGCCCCAGCTCTTCGCGCAGATTCCCGCGGGGCGCTTCTTCATGGCGCTCTTCTTCCTGGCCCTGGTCTTCGCGGCCTGGACCAGCCTGGTGGCCATGATCGAGCTGGCCAGCCGCGTGCTCATGGACCTGGGCCTCAGCCGGAGGCGCGCCATCGCCATCGTGGGCACGGCGGGCCTCGCCTTCGGCATTCCCTCGGCCCTCAAGCTGGAGATCTTCCAGAACCAGGACTGGGTGTGGGGCGTGGGCCTCATGCTGTCGGGCTTCTTCTTCGCCTTCGCGGTGCTGCGCTACGGAGTGCGCGAGTGGCGAGAGACCTTCATCAACACCGGAGACTCGGACATCCGCGTGGGGGCCTGGTGGGATTGGGCCATCCGCCTGGTGGCCGTGGAAGCCGTGGTCCTCATGGTGTGGTGGCTCTGGCAAGCCCGCCTGGAGGACGCCCGGGCCACCTGGACCCTGTTCAGCCCCTTCAACATCGGCACCGTCCTCATCCAGTGGGCCGTGGTGTTGGCGGCGCTGGTTTTCCTCAACCGGTGGATGGTCGGGCGGTTGCGGGGCGACAGGGAGGATGGAGGGTCCGGATAGGCTCCGGGAAGCCGACCGTGAAGTACCGCCGATTCGAGGAGCTCGCGTTGGAGGCCTTCGACGGGATTCCGGAGAAGTACCGGGAAGGAATCGACGGCCTGGTGGTGAGCCGCGACTCCGTTCCGCACCCGGCCCTCCCGGACATCTACACTCTGGGGCACTGCGACACCGAGGCGTACCTCTCGGACTTCGACGGCCCGGACACGGTGCGCTCCGTGGTGCGCGTCTACTACGGCTCGTTCCGGAACCTGGCACGGCTGGACCCCGATTTCGACTGGGAGGCCGAGATCTACGAGACCGTGGAGCACGAGGTGCGCCACCACCTGGAGTCCCTGGCCCGCCGGGACGAGCTGGGCGGCGTGGACTACGCCATGGACGAGAGCTTCAAGCGAGGGGAGGGGCTGGATTGGGATCCCTGGTACTATCAGCGGGGCGAGCCCATGGGCAGGGAGGTGTACGTCCTCGAGGATCAGGTCTACATCGAGCGCGCGTTCACCGGGCAGGAGTTCGACAGGGCGACGGAGGTGAACTTCCGCTGGCGAGGCAAGCGCTACCAGGTGGACCGCCCCGACGAGCTGGGCGACGTTCACTTCGTGTGGGTCACCGGGGGCGTGGAAGACGCTCCGCCCTTCCTGGAGCTGGTCCTGGTGAGGCGCCGTTCCTGGTGGGACGACGCCAGGCGCCTGTTTTCCACGTCGCGTCCCCGGGTGCTGGAGTCCGAGGGAGAGGCGAGGCCGGTGGAAGCCGCCTGATGCCCATCCACGACGCGTACGCCCGCGTGACGCCCTACGAGCTCGCGCTTCCCGGCGAGGGCTTCGCGGAGGAGCACTTCGGCGCGCTGGCGGAGGAGGCCGCGGCCCGGGACTCCGACGCCGGGGATCCGGGGGACTTTGCCATGCTGATGGCCGCCGGCCAGGCGCTCCGGGAGCTCCGGGGCCCCGACGAGGACGCGGAGCGCATCCGGGAGCACGCCACCCTCCTCTATCACGCCTACCACTTCTGGAGGGGAGGCCGCCCGGTCCTCCTCCTGGAGACCGGGGTCGTGCGGTCTCTGGTGAGCGACGCGGCGGCATCGGTAGACGCGGCGGACTGGACACCGTGCGTCCCTCACGCGT
This sequence comes from Longimicrobiales bacterium, assembly GCA_036396575.1. Taxonomy (GTDB): domain Bacteria; phylum Gemmatimonadota; class Gemmatimonadetes; order Longimicrobiales; family Gaopeijiaceae; genus DASWKP01. The sequence goes on from DASWKP010000248.1 coordinate 5,462, forward strand.
CGGCCTACGTCCAGCTTCCGCAGCACCTGGTGTGGGTGCCAGGCCAGAGCGCC
>DASWKP010000249.1:0-3164 GCA_036396575.1 Longimicrobiales bacterium
CAAGGAAGGCCTGGAGATCTTCCACCCGGCGGAGGCTCTCTGAAAGCGGCGCGGCCGTCCGGCGGCCGGGGCAGCGACCCGGCCGTGATCAGATCCGGGAGCGCCTGAGCCTCAACGAGTTGCCCACCACCGTCACGCTGCTGAACGCCATGGCCAGCGCGGCCAGGATCGGGTGCAGCGACCGTAGCATCATGGGCAGGAACCCCAGGGGATAGAGGGCGCCCGCCGCCACGGGGATCAGAGCCACGTTGTAGAAAAAGGCCCAGAACAGGTTCTGGCGGATGGTGCGCATGGTGGCGCGACTCAGGGCCAGGGCCGTGGGCACGGCCCGGAGGTCGCCCCGCATGAGCGTCACGTCAGCCGCCTCCATGGCCACGTCCGTGCCCGTGCCGATCGCGATGCCCACGTCGGCCACGGCCAGGGCGGGCGCGTCGTTGATGCCGTCGCCCACCATGGCCACGAGGCCCCCCGTCTCCCGCTGAAGCTCGCGGATGACCTCGGCCTTGCGGTCCGGGAGGACCTGGGCGCGCACGTCGTCGATGCCCACCTCGCGGGCGATGGCCTCCGCCGTGGCCTGATTGTCACCGGTGAGCATGACGACCCGCAGCCCCAGGTCGCGGAGGGCCCGCACCGCGTCCCGGGAGCCGGGCTTGACCGCATCCGCGAGGCCGAGGAGGCCCACCGCGCTGCCGTCGACGGCGACCCACAGGGTGGTGCGGGCCTCCGACTCCATGCGCCGGGCCTCGTCCTCGAGGCCGTTGAGGTCCACCCCGCGGTCCTCCATGAGGGTTCGGGTTCCAAGGACCACCGCATGGTCGCCCACCTTGGCGGCCACACCCCTGCCCGGCTGCGCCTGGAAGTCCGTCGGCTCGGACAGGGGCAGGTCGCGCTCCCGGGCCGCCCGCACCACGGCCTCCGCCAGGGGGTGCTCGGAGTGGAGCTCCGCGGAGGCGGCCAGGGTGAGCAGGCGGTCTTCGGGAGACAAGGAAGCGCCATTGGCCGCGCCACCGCGTGCGCTGTCAGCGGCTGTCACCGCCGCCGGCAGGCGCGTCACGATCCCCCGCACCGCCGGCTCCCCCAGGGTGACCGTTCCCGTCTTGTCGAGGACGACGGTCCGAAGGGCCTGGGCCCTCTCCAGCGCCTCGGAGTTGCGGAAGAGGATGCCTGCCTCCGCGCCCCTGCCCGTGCCCACCATGACGGCGGTGGGGGTGGCGAGTCCCAGGGCGCACGGACAGGCGATGACCAGGACGGCGACCAGACGGATCAGCGCTGGAGTGAAGCCCGCGTCCACCACCAGCCACCAGATCAGGAACGTCACGACCGAGGCGCCGATCACGGCGGGCACGAAGACGGCCGCCACCCGGTCCGCCAGGCGCTGGATGGGCGCCTTGCTGCCCTGGGCCTCCTGGACCAGGCTCACGATGCGGGCGAGAGCGGTCTCGGCCCCGACTCGGGTGGCCCGGAAGCGGAAGGCACCTTCCCGGTTCACGGATCCCCCGACCACCTCGCTGGCGGGTCCCTTCTCCACCGGAAGGCTCTCTCCGGTGAGCATACTCTCGTCCACCGCCGAGTGGCCTTCGACCACGAGTCCGTCCACGGGGATGCGTTCGCCGGGGCGGACCAGGACCAGGTCGCCCACGCCGACGGACTCCACGGGCACCTCGAGTTCCTCACCGTCCCGAACCACCCGAGCGGTGCGGGGACGCAGGTCCATGAGGCGGCGGATGGCCTCTCCCGTGCGGCCCTTGGCCCTCACTTCGAGGAGCTTTCCCAGCTTGATGAGGGTGATGATGACCGCCGCCGTCTCGAAGTAGACGTGCTCGCCCAGCGTGGACGAGCCCGCCGCGAGGGCGATGGTGACCGGGACGGAGTACGCGAAGGCGGTGGAGGAGCCCAGGGCCACCAACACGTCCATGTTGGCCGAGCCGTTCCGTAGAGACTTCCACCCGCCCACATAGTAGTCCCATCCCACGTAGAACTGGACGGGCACCGCCAGCGCCATCATGAGGACGTTGACCCACGGGGCGTGGGACCAGTGGCCCACCAGCCCGAAGTCCCGCGCCATGCTCAGGAGGAAAAGCGGCAGGGCGAAGATCACGCCGGTCCAGAACTTCCGGGTCTGGTCCCGGATCTCGGCCTCGCGCGCCTCGACTTCCGAGTCCCTGAGGTCCGAGTCCGGTGCGTCGGGCCCCGCAGGGGTCAGGACACCGTATCCCGCGGACTCGATGCGCTCCGCCAGCCGCTTCGGCTCGACCACCGACGGATCGAAGACCACCGTGGCGCGCTCGCTGGCATAGTTGACGCCGGCCTCCCGCACGCCCTCGGTCTTGCGGAGCACGCGTTCCACCGTGGCGGCGCAGTTCGCGCACGTCATCCCGGTGATGGGGATCTCGATCTTCGTGTCGGGCATGGTCGACCTCGGCGCCTCGTGTGGTTCCGGCGCGGTGCCCTCAGTCGGCGGGCGGATAGTTGATCTCGGTCAGGAGGTCACGGATGGCCTCCCAGGTCGTGCGGCTCTCCTCCCAGGAGATGGTGACCTGGCGCGTGCCCTGGTCGGCGGCCACGGACGTGACGCCTGCCAGCTCCGCCACCTCCCGCTCGATGGTCCTGACGCAGTGCCCGCAGGAGATGCCCGGCACCTCGACGGTCTTCTGGTTCATGGTCTCTCGTCTCCTTCCTGGTCTTCGGTTGAGGGGGTGGGCCCGCCCACGGCACCCCGCGCGGTCAAACGCGCCCGCTGGCGCGGAAGACGCCCATGATCTCGTCGAGCACCCTCTCCCGCTCGTCGGCGTCCTCCGAGCGAACCGCCGACGTCACGCACGTGTGCAGGTGCCGGTCCAGGACCAGCCCGCTCACCTTCTGGAGAGCCCTCTGTACACCGAGGATCTGGTTGATGACGTCGATGCAGTAGGTCCCGTCCTCCACCATGCGGGCGACGCCCCGGACGTGTCCCTCCACGCTCTTCAGGCGCTTGAGGATGTCGGCGGTACGGGGGTCGGGCGGGTCATGGTGGGCATGCGCGGGAGATGGTCGGGGGGGCATGTGGTGGGTCCGGTCATGGCTGTGGGTACTGGCCGCGGTCTCGGGCGGGGGGGGCGGGCCCGGCCTCGGGGCGACGTTGATCGTTGGTGATGGCGTTATCCCCCCCCTCCTGGGGGGGGCTA
>DASWKP010000250.1:0-2301 GCA_036396575.1 Longimicrobiales bacterium
CCCCTTCCCTGACCGCGGCCACCACGTCCTCCACGGCCGTGACCACCGCCTCCGGATCGTCCACCTGAATGTAGTGGGACGCCTGAGCGATGACCCGGTGGTCGGAGTTGATGGAGAGGGTGGCCAGGTCCACCTGGAGGGCGAGCCATCCTTCCTGGAGCCGCGCGTGCAGCTCCTCGCTGCGCTCCGGGGGACGGGGCCGGGTGCCCGCGGTCAGCACCACCAGAGGCCGTCCGCCGAACGGTCCCGTCCCGCCCGCCTGAGCGAAGACGTCTTCCAGGGCGCGCTGCTCGCCCACCACGCCACGGACGCTGGTGGGCGCGAAAGCGCTCCCGGCGTCGCGGGCCCGGGGCCCCCGCAGGCGGGTCCACCCGATGGCGCGAGAGATGCGGGGGGCGATGCGGGATCGGGGCTCGGGGCGGGCGGCAATCACCTCCCGGGGGAGGCGCTGGAGCTGCTCCGGGTGGGACGAGTCCACCCACACGAAGCCCATGACCTCGTCGGGAAAGCGGTGGGCGTAGACGCGGGACAGGGGCCCACCCAGCGAGTGACCTACGAGCACGTAAGGAGGCGCCACCTCCGCCGCCTCCAGCAGGGCGTGGAGATCCGACGCGATGCGCTCCGCGTCCCGGGGCTCCTGCCCCGCCTCACTCCACTGGATGCCCGCCCGGTCGTACGCGCATACCCGGGTGAGAGCCGCCATCTCCGGCTGTACGGTCGACCAGGCGAGGGAGCCGCGGCGGTCCAGGCCCGCCTCCAGGATCACCGTGGGGGAGCCTTGCCCCAGGCAGTGGAGGTGGAAGCTCCGGCCGTCCACCCGCACCAGCTCGCCGGGAGGCGGATAGAGGCGCCAGGCCCGCCGGCGCGACCACTCCTCGTAGACGGCGCCCGCGGCCGCGGCCACGACCGTCAGGCCCACGGCCACAAGCGCGACCCGCCGGCACGCGCGAGCCAGCCGGCGCCCGATGCCCGGCCCGATGCGCTGCCCGATGCGCTGAAAAGCCCCGGGGCGCGAGAAAGCCCCGGGGGGGCGCTCCGCTTCAGGCACCAGCCTTTCTCCCCTGTGAGTCCGCGGGGGTCAGCCTCCACAGCCCCATGGCGTCGTCCTCCAGGCCCCGGATGACCGCGTCCACGGGCTCGCGGCCCAGCGCCTCCGAGACGATGACAGCCTCCACCTCGGGATCCGCCAGCACGGCCTCGCTGACCACAATGTCCCCTCCCCGCGACAGGTCCCCCAGGCGGGCGGCCACGTTGACGGTGGTGCCGAAGTAGTCGAGCTGCCCGTTCAGAGTGACCGTGAGGCACGGGCCCACGTGGACGCCGGCCTTGAGCACCAGGGGCGGGTCGCCCGCCGCGCCCGCCCCCAGGCTCCTCCCGGCTTCCAGGGCCGCGGCCAGCGCCGCCTCCGGCGTGACGAACACCGCCATGATGGCGTCGCCGATGGTCTTGACGATGGTGCCGTCCCGCGCGGTCACGGCCGCCCGCAGGACGTCGAAGTGCTCCATCACCCGGCCGAAGGCGGGAGCGTCACCCGCGTCCCGGTAGAGCCGCGTTGATCCCTTGAGGTCCGTGAAGAGCACGGCCAGCGTGCCCACCTCCACGAACTCGCCCACGCGCAGGCACTCGCCCGAAAAGAGGTCCCGGAAGGTCTGAAGGCGGGTGACTTCGGCGGCGGTGACCGCGTCGTCGCCCCACCCGGTGCGCTCCAGCACGACCAGCGCGGCGTCGGACGTGTCGTTGGCGAGACGGAGCACGGGCTCGGTGGCGAGCTCCGCCTCGGCGATGGACCAACCATCCGCCGTGAGGCGCAGCTCCGAGGGCCCGGTGGGGGCGTCCTCGGCCACCCGCACCGCCACGCCCTCCCCCCGGCCGTGCCGCCGCACCCGATAGCTGCCCGGCGCCAACCGGGGGCGAAGCTCCCGGGCCTCCCCCGCCTCCAGGAGCTGCTGCGCCACCACATGGGGCGTGATCTGCGGCCCGGCCACGCAGAAGGCCATCTCCTCGACCACTCGAACCGCCGGCGACACCCGAAACGTCAGCTCCACCGAGCTCTGGAAGTCGCCCGAGAAGTCCACCAGGCAGGTGTCGCAGTGCACGCCCCTGGAACGGAGCTCGCGAAGGCTCTCCGACGTCTCCTTCACGCCCCGGCACAAGGGGCACAGCACGTCCCAGCGCAAGCCCAACTGCCCCGAACGGGTGGCGTGGAGGCACGCCTCCAGGACGCTCCGGCGGGGCGCGCCCCAGAGATCGGCCAACACGTAGGGGCGGAGTCGGGAGAGAGAGGAGTCGTCCGCCGAGGCG